>NZ_CP116477.1:4200000-4401383 GCF_028335745.1 Pectobacterium sp. A5351 | reverse complement strand
GGCGGACTCCACTCGAACAAGAACGATCAAAAAGAAAAGAATAAGACGTTATTTATGTAACTCATGATTTTTGGTGCCTGCGTTATCCACATTTGCTTCATTCACAATTCAGATAGCAGACACACCACATAGCGCGGCGATTTATCCCGACGATCCATCAAAAGGATCGCTGACGGGACCGCGGATCATAACCTAATCCGCCAAAGAGATCTTCCCCTTCTACACAGTTTCGATCCTTTTTATCCACAGGCTATTCTTATCGCGGCTCCCTGCGACACGCCAAATGGACGGCGGGTACGTATTTTACCCATCCCCCGTGAAATGCATTCAAGCATATCCTCGGAGACACGATCGTTACGGTGATATCGATCATGATCTTGCCGGACAGATCGTAGGAGGATCCTTGCGCTTTGCAATAGAGTCCGTATAATTCCCTGCCCGCGCGTCTACGCCTTTTCTGTGCTCTGACAGGCAGAAATTCCAAAAATAATCGGAATGGCTGGCGTGTGAAGTGTGATGTTAATTGACTCAGGACTGTACAATTATTACAATCCTGCCTCTTTCCGTTATATAGACTGTGATATGCGATTGAGGCGTCGGTCATTTTCACGCCGAACAGCCAAACGCGTTTACTGTGAAGTTATAATTTTCCAAGTTTAGGTAGAAATCGCCATGAAACGCACTTTCCAACCGTCCGTATTGAAGCGTAACCGTAGCCATGGTTTCCGTGCTCGTATGGCCACCAAGAATGGTCGTCAAGTTCTGGCCCGCCGTCGTGCGAAAGGCCGTGCTCGTCTGTCTGTTTCTAAGTAATAAAAGCTAACCCACCGAGTGGTTAAGCTCGCATTTCCCAGGGAGTTACGTTTGTTAACTCCCAGTCATTTCACTTTCGTCTTCCAGCAACCGCAACGGGCTGGCACGCCGCAAATCACCATTCTCGGCCGCCTGAACTCGCTGGGGCATCCCCGCATCGGTCTTACCGTCGCCAAAAAGCATGTCAAACGTGCTCATGAACGCAATCGGATTAAACGCCTGACGCGCGAAAGCTTTCGCCTGCATCAACATTCATTGCCTGCAATGGATTTTGTCGTGCTCGTGAAAAAAGGGGTGTCTGAGCTGGATAACCGCACCCTGACGGAAGCATTGGAAAAACTATGGCGTCGGCACCGTCGTTTGGCTCCCGACTCCTGATCGGGTTGATACGCGGTTATCAACTCGTTATCAGCCCGTTACTCGGACCACATTGCCGGTTCCGGCCAACGTGCTCGCAATACGGGATTGAAGCAATACGCCGGTTCGGCATGATAAAAGGCTGTTGGTTGACGCTTAAACGCGTATTAAAATGCCATCCTTTGAACCCTGGTGGTGATGATCCCGTACCGCCAAAAACCGACAATAACAGAGAACATTAACGATGGATTCGCAACGCAATCTTCTTCTCATCGCTCTGCTATTCGTAACCTTTATGCTTTGGCAGGCTTGGGAAACGGATAAAAATCCGCCAACCACCACGCAGGCCATACAGCAGGCGACGAACGCAGTGACCGGTGATGCTAACAACCAGGGCGTACCAGCCAGCGGTCAAGGCAAGCTGATCACGGTGAAAACCGACGTACTGTCGCTGACAATCAACACGCGTGGCGGCGATGTCGAGCAAGCGCACCTGCTGGCTTACCCGGACACACTGGGTTCAGATAAACCTTTCCATCTGCTGGAAACCACCTCGGAGTTTGTGTATCAGGCTCAGAGCGGTTTAACGGGCAAAAACGGCCCGGACAACCCGGCTAACGGCCCACGTCCGCTGTTTACCACCACGCAAGATAGCTTCGAGCTGGCAGAGGGTCAGGAAGAACTGCGTATTCCGCTGACCTACACCGCTGCTGACGGCGTAACCTATACCAAAACGTTTGTTCTGAAACGTGGCGGCTATGCACTGAACGTTGACTATAGCGTCAACAACACCAGCGCTCAGCCTCTGGAACTTACGCTGTTCGGCCAGTTAAAGCAGTCCATCGATCTGCCTAAGCACCGCGATACCGGCAGCAGCAACTTTGCCCTGCACACGTATCGTGGCGCAGCGTTTTCTTCCAGCGAAGACAAGTACAAAAAGTACAGCTTTAGCGACATGGACGAAAACCTGAACATCACCACCAACGGTGGCTGGGTAGCGATGCTGCAACAGTATTTCGCCACGGCATGGATTCCAACAACGGCAGGCGCTAACACGTTCTATACCAGTAAACTGGGTAACGGCCAGGCTGCGATTGGCTTCAAAGCCGCGCCGGTTGTGGTTGCCGCAGGTAGCCAACAGAACCTGAACGCGACACTGTGGGTCGGCCCGGAAATTCAGGACAAAATGGCTGCTGTCGCACCGCATCTGGATCTGACCGTAGATTACGGCTGGCTGTGGTTTATTTCTCAGCCACTGTTTAAGCTGCTGAAATTCCTGCATAGCTTTATCGGCAACTGGGGCTTCTCCATCATTGCCATCACCTTTATCGTGCGCGGTATCATGTATCCGCTGACGAAAGCGCAATACACCTCAATGGCGAAAATGCGCTTACTGCAACCTAAATTGCAGGCGATGCGTGAGCGTATTGGTGATGACAAACAGCGCATGAGTCAGGAAATGATGGCGCTGTACAAGTCAGAGAAAGTGAACCCGCTGGGCGGTTGTTTCCCGCTGCTGATTCAGATGCCAATCTTCCTGGCACTGTATTACATGCTGATGGGCTCCGTTGAACTGCGTCATGCGCCGTTCGCCCTGTGGATTCATGACCTGTCTGCACAAGACCCGTACTACATTCTGCCGATCCTGATGGGCGTGACGATGTTCTTCATCCAGAAGATGTCGCCAACCACCGTGACCGACCCAATGCAGCAGAAGATCATGACCTACATGCCGGTCATCTTTACGGTCTTCTTCCTGTGGTTCCCATCAGGTCTGGTTATGTACTACATCGTGAGTAACCTGGTTACCATTCTCCAGCAGCAGTTGATCTACCGCGGTCTGGAAAAACGTGGTTTGCATAGCCGCGAGAAAAAGTAATCCGGTTGATGGCTAACCGATAGAAAGCGTAAGGCGGTCATTGACCGCCTTATTTTTTTATAAGCTGTTTTATCACTTAACGATACGTAAAATAGCCTGACAGACAGGCATCAACGCAGAGAGAATATCATGAGCAATACCGACACCATCGTCGCCCAAGCCACGCCACCGGGACGCGGAGGCGTGGGTATTTTACGCGTGTCAGGACGGGCCGCCGCCGAGGTGGCACAGGCCGTTCTGGGTAAGCTCCCTAAACCGCGTCACGCCGATTATCTGCCGTTCCGCGATGCCAACGGCACCACGCTCGATCAGGGTATCGCTCTCTGGTTTCCCGGCCCGAACTCTTTTACCGGTGAAGATGTGTTGGAGCTTCAAGGACATGGTGGTCCGGTCATTCTTGATTTGCTCCTGAAACGTATTCTGACACTGACCAACGTGCGCATTGCACGCCCCGGTGAATTCTCGGAACGCGCCTTCCTCAACGACAAACTCGATCTCGCACAGGCGGAAGCTATTGCCGATCTGATTGATGCCAGCTCGGAACAGGCCGCTCGCTCAGCGCTGAACTCCCTACAAGGCGTATTCTCCACCCGTATAAATCAGTTGGTGGAAGCACTTACTCACCTGCGAATCTACGTCGAGGCTGCCATCGACTTCCCGGATGAAGAGATCGATTTTCTCTCCGACGGTAAAATTGAAGCACAGCTCAATGGCGTAATGGCCGATCTGGATGCCGTCCGAGCCGAAGCCCATCAGGGTAGCCTGCTGCGTGAAGGAATGAAGGTCGTGATTGCAGGTCGTCCTAATGCCGGAAAATCCAGTTTGCTCAATGCGTTAGCGGGCCGTGAAGCCGCCATTGTGACGGATATCGCGGGAACCACACGCGACGTATTGCGTGAGCATATCCACATCGACGGCATGCCGCTGCATATTATTGATACCGCAGGGTTGCGCGATGCCAGCGACGAAGTCGAACGCATTGGTATTGAGCGTGCCTGGCAGGAAATCGAGCAGGCCGATCGCGTGCTGTTCATGGTAGATGGCACCACCACGCAGGCGACTGAACCTGAGCAGATCTGGCCCGAATTTATGGCTCGCCTGCCAAAAACGTTGCCAATTACGGTAGTGCGCAATAAGGCTGACGTTACTGGTGAAACGCTTGGTATCGAGGATGTGAACACTCACTCACTTATTCGCCTTTCCGCCCGCACGGGTGAAGGTGTGGACACACTGCGTGACCACCTCAAGCAAAGCATGGGATTCACCAGCAATACCGAAGGCGGTTTCCTGGCGCGACGTCGCCACCTGCAAGCACTGGAACTGGCAGCACAGCACCTGATTCAAGGGAAAGAGCAGCTGGTGAGCGCCTACGCAGGCGAACTGCTGGCGGAAGAACTGCGGCTGGCACAGCAGGCTTTGAGTGAAATCACGGGTGAATTCACCTCTGACGATCTGTTAGGCCGTATCTTTTCGAGCTTCTGTATTGGGAAATAAGGGAGTAAACGGAATTCAGCCCAGAAGTTAGCCGCCCAGCTTTCGCCTGCCGCCCACCCGGAGTCACATCACGGAAAGGAGCAGGCAAATAGCCAGTGTGGGGCGGCACCATTTTTGCGGTTTAGTGGACAGAAAAAGGAATAAGCAGGACACATCTCAACAGACCCCACTTTTCTTATCAGGTTGATGACGTTCAAATATGGCAGAACTCTCTGATAATTCTTGCATAATTCCCTCACCAGCAAACCAATTTCTATTCAAATTAATCGTCCCCGCCACTATTTTCCTTTCACCAATTATTCACAGATATAATCCGTTAGAGATGAATAAAATTCATTATAAAACGAATAGATAAAAGATAATAAAATGAAAAATTAAAAAAACTATTTTGTGAACCAAAAGTTATTGTGGTATTAATAAATTGAAACCCAATTTTTACCTTGCAGGATAATTATTTATCCCTGCCATTTATTTTTCTTATAAAGAAACACGATTTTATTATATAGAGTGCTATTTATGCATTTTTTAATGATAGGCATCTTGTCTTATTTTTCGCATAACGCTTAAATAGGTGATAAGAGAAATGAACAATAACCTCATTGTAAAAGATGACAGTTCAAATTATTATCAAAGTAATCTTGTAATAAAGAGAACGGAAAAAGGTTATCTCCCTAACCTACCGTCTCTGAATGGTACTCGTATTATTGCAGCCCTTCTTGTGTATCTCTTTCACACATCGATCGGGAATATGCTAAACCTGTTCTCGGATGAATCTATCGGTGAAGCCTACTCTTTTGTCTTGAGTAAGGCGGGATGGGTAAGCGTATCGTTTTTCTTTATTCTGAGCGGCTTTGTCATGAATTGGTCATCGCCATCCGTTCGCAGCCCGCTTCAATTTTATAAGAAACGATTCGCAAAGATATACCCTGTAAGCATGTTAATTATCATCCTACTTGTTTTTACTGGAATAATAAGTGTTGGACGTGTTGATGTCTGGTTACCCAATTTATTATTGATACAGACATGGATACCACAGGGCGATATCTATATTGGTGGCAACGTCCCTAGTTGGTTTCTCTCCGTGATTGTTTTCCTTTATATTGTTTACCCTTTCCTGCTCAAGGTCGTCAAGAAAATACCGACGGAGTCTTTATGGGTGTCCGTATTATTATGCTACGCCGCCTTAATTGGCGTTTATGGCGCAATTTATACGTTATTACCCACCGTTCCACTGATCGAAGGTTGGCCTTTTGAAGTGGGCGAAATTCAATGGTGGTTTGCCTATACTTTTCCACCAACACGCGTTTTTGAATTCACTATTGGTATGTTACTGTCACGTATTATTCAGGAAGGAAAATGGATCTCCGTTTCAGTAACGACAAGCGTAATATTAACTGCGCTGACCTATTGCATTGATCTTTTTATGCCTTTCCTGCTGAGTTTCAATTTGGTGACTCTTATTCCGCTGGTATTACTGATAGGCTCACTCGCGGCGAGCGATCTACAAGGGAAACGTTCATTTTTACATGCGAAACCAATGCAATGGTTAGGAAGCATTTCTTTCTGCTTTTATCTGATCCATTTCTTAGTGCTTCGCTTGCTGAATGAATGGACTGATGGCAATCAATACGGTGTGGCAGACGCCGCGCTGCTGATCATTGCCGCTGGAGCGGTTAGTCTTATCGCCGGCTGGTTGCTTTATCAATTCATCGAGCAGCCTGTAGGCAATTTACTGACGGCCAAAAAGAAACAAAGTGTGAGTAATCACGTGCAAGAAAGCACCCCAACATCTTGATAAATAAAAGATGTGACTAAGGATAGGTCTGTTCTGACAAGGCAATGCAATAGGCTCAGCATGAATGCTGAGCCTATCGTGCACTTACTTCAGCGTTGCTTTCACGACGGCTGACAGCGGCGTCGTTGGGCGACCAATCAGACGGCTCAGTTGCTTACCGCCATCGAACAGCCCGCCTTTGGACGCACCGACGTCGGAATCCGCAATAATCTGCGCGAAAACATCGGGAAGCCCAGCGGAAACCAGTGCAGCGGTGAACTCCGCTTCAGACAGGTTTTGATAACCGATAGATTTACCCGACTGTTTGCTAATTTCAGCAGCCAGTTCCGCCAGCGTATAAGGTTCATCACCAGCCAGTTCGTAAACCTTGCCAGCCTGCCCTTCCTGCGTCAGCACCGCGACCGCAGCGGCGGCGAAGTCTTCACGGGTTGCAGACGTAATTTTGCCTTCGCCCGCGCTACCGATAAACACACCGTGTTCCAGCGCCGCAGGGATGCTGGCCGCATAGTTTTCGGTATACCAGCCGTTGCGCAGCAGGACATGCGGTAAACCAGAGTCCTTCAGCAAGGCCTCCGTTTGACGGTGTTCTTCCGCCAGCGCCAGAGGGGACTTATCCGCGTACAGCAGGCTAGTGTACGCAACCAGTTTCACGCCGGCTTTCACCGCGGCTTCAATGACGTTGCGGTGTTGCGCCGCACGCTGGCCAACCTCACTTGAAGAGATCAGCAGCACTTTATCCACACCTTGCAAGGCGGACGCCAGCGCTTCTGGCTGATTGTAATCCGCCACTTTCACCTGCACGCCTTTTACAGATAGATCGGCAACTTTATTCACATCACGCACCAGCGCCACGATGTCGTTCGCCGGAACCTTCTCTAACAGTTGTTTGATAACCAAACGGCCCAGTTGGCCAGATGCACCAGTAACAGCAATCATCTCAAGCTCCTTTTATTGACTGTCTTTTGTTAACAAGAACTGGCTGGCATACTATCGACAAAGCTAACTTTAAGTAAGTACATACATAAAGGTAAGTATAGTGAAGCAATCCAAAACACCCGCAGATTTATTGCCGCCTATTCTGTCATCCGGTGATGTCTTTGCTGAAAAATGTCCGTCACGCCAGATACTTAACCACGTTACTAGTCGCTGGGGTGTACTGATTCTAATCGCATTACTTGATGATACACATCGCTTCAGTCAGTTGCGTAGACGGATTGGGGGAGTAAGTGAACGCATGCTGGCACAGACCCTGCAATGGCTGGAGCGTGATGGTTTTGTCCTGCGAACCGCCTATCCGGTTGTTCCGCCACATGTTGAGTACAGCCTGACGCCATTAGGCGAAGAGGTCAGCAAACGGGTGAAAGCGTTAGCAATCTGGGTTGAAGAGAATCTGGACGAGATTATGGCTACACAGCGGTCAGATTAGCAACAAAACATCAAGCAATGTACCAAATAAGCTGACAGTATATTCATGATTAAAAATGAAAGATCGAGGCAGAGATCCTGTTATGCCATCACCAAAAAAGTGGCTGATTCTGGCCATTGTTTCCAGTGCACTGTTCCTGATTGTTATCGACATGACGGTACTGTACACCGCACTCCCGACACTGACTCACGGCTTGCATGCCACGGCATCGGACAAGCTGTGGATCGTGAACATCTACGCGTTGGTTGCCTCCGGTTTGCTGCTGGGAATGGGCACGTTGGGCGATAAGCTGGGCCATAAACCGTTATTTATTTCCGGGCTGGTTGTGTTCGGCACCGCGTCATTGTTCGCGGCTTATTCGCCCACTCCCCATATGCTCATCGCCGCTCGTGCTTTGCTGGCGGTTGGCGCGGCGATGATGATGCCCGCCACGCTCTCGATTATTCGACTGACCTTTTCTGATGAACGGGAACGCGCACTGGCGATTGGTATCTGGGCGGCGGTAGCCTCCGGAGGCGCGGCATTTGGCCCCGTTATGGGTGGGATACTGCTTGAATACTTCTGGTGGGGCTCGGTTTTCCTCATCAACGTACCGGTCGTTCTGCTTGCGCTCATCATGGGAATCACCGTTATTCCCCACCGACCGGGTAATGCTTCACACCGCTGGGATTTCATCGGTTCTCTATTAATTATGGTGGGTTTGATTGGTATAACCTATGCCATAAAAGAGTTGGGCAAGCGGGTGCCGTCTTATGAAGATACGCTAATCGCGCTGCTGATCGGCATGGCGTTTATTACTCTGTTTGTTCGGCGTCAGCGTAACAGCAAGCATCCTCTGGTCGATTTCTCTCTCTTCCGCCTGCGACCTTTCAGCGCAGCCGTAGCCGCGGCTATCGTAGCAGCGGCCGCATTAATCGGAATGGAGCTGGCTTTCACCCAGCGACTACAGCTTGTGGTCGGGCTGTCTCCGCTACAGGCTGGGCTGTTTATTTTGCCTCTGTCATTGGCGTCCTTTATCTCCGGTCCGCTAACCGGAAGAATGCTGCCGCATGTAAATAGCGGGACAATGTTATCCGCAGGCCTACTGGTTTCCGGGCTTGGTATGGGAAGCTATCTGCTGCTCCACAATGCCCCCATCATCGTACAAGTCATCAGCCTGATGGTGATTGGTGCTGGCGTAGGCTCGACCATGACGGCCGCATCGAGCACCATTATGCAGGTTGCTCCAGCGTCAAAAGCAGGGATGGCGGCCTCAATCGAAGAGGTGTCCTATGAATTAGGGGGCGCGACGGGCGTGACGCTGATGGGCAGTTTGCTGTCTTTCGCTTATTCTGCGACGTTTATGCTGCCTGCTGGGTTTACCGCACCGGACACCGCGTATGACAGCCTGGATGAGGCCTTAATTTTTGCCGAATCCTTACCGGAAAATATGCAGCGCATTCTTACCGCACAGGCACATTCCGCCTTTGATTCCGGATTTTCTACCGTGCTGACAGCAGCAACGTTGATCCTACTGTTGGCCTCAGCCTTCGTCTGGACAACGCGCCATAATAAACAACATCGTAATCAGGCCAATGATGTATAGCACCACCGGCTCATAGGTTAGACGATAAAAAACGCCGTTCAATGGCGAACTCATGCCGATCGTTTAAGAATCGAGATACCGGGGGCTAGCACGGTGTAAGGTATCCCTGCGGGAACCTCATCACCGTGTTTCCCCCCTAAATCCACGCTTAAGTGAACAGCATCGTTCAATGACGAAAACGGCGTTGGTAATGTCGATTTAGCAACCTACTACATAACGGATCAGTACGTTTCTTTACCGTATTGCAATGAGCGAGGCCCATACAGCATACCGCGTGGATGACCCGCCGCCAGCAGACGCGAGCTAGTCACACCAGCAACATCATGGCCTTTGTCAGAGATCGTGTCCGCAATTTGGCTCACGGCTGCCTGCACCAAAGCACCGATGATGCCGCCGTTAGAATTTGATTGCTGCTCGTTGCTGGAGGCTGTTGCACTCCCACTCCACAGCAATTTGCCGGTACGTAGATCAACCAGGCGCGCATCCGCAGAAACGCGGGTTTCGCTACTAATTACGATGTATGAAGTACCGTACTCTTTCACGTCCAAATACAACGCAGCATCAGCACCAAAGATTTGGTGCAGTTTTGCCGTACTCAGCGCATGAATATCCGCCGCAGTCGACAGACCATTCTGTTTGAACGTTTCGTCTACGACAGCGACAGGCAAGACGTAATAACCGGATTCCGCCAGCGGATAGGTTACTTGTGAAAGCAGGCTATAGCTCGCTTTCACATCCGGCGAATGGTTAACCGGCGGCAATACCAGAATAGACTTCGGTTTACTCTGCTTAAATGCCGTGTAGTCATAGGGAACGGGTTTAGCACAACCGGTCAGCACCAGCGCAAAAACCAGACCACATAATCCTAAGAAACGATTCATTTAATGCTCCCTTTATTTTTACTCAACAGAAAGTCCATAAAAGGTGCTGATTCAGGGAATTTCGCTTTTTCAGTTTCAAACTGTTGGCGAGCTTCGCTATCACGGCCAGTATTGGCATACAGCAACCCAAGTTGAGCATAGAGTCCCGGCGGGACAGGTTTATTCGCGGCTTTTGCTTTTTCGATCGATTCATTCAAAGCAAGAATTTGCTGCTCTGGGCCGACTTTATCTTGTTGATAGTAATCGTAAAGAGCGGGCTGATATTTGTCCCAGCTATAAATCGTTTTTGGCTGGGACGCACAACCAGCCAGTACTGCCGCTGCAAGCAGCAGGACAATTTTCTTATGAGATAACATGGTTATATTCCTATTCCATTAGTTCGCTGGGCGCCAGGCACCACTTTCAATTCCCGCAACCAGATTATTGACGGCTTCACGAATAGCCAAATCCAGCACTTTACCGTTCAGCGTCGAGTCATAGCTGGCCGTACCGCCGAAACCGATAACTTCACGGTTGGACAAGGTGTACTCGCCCGCACCCTGTACGGAATAAACGACTTCAGACGTTTGTACGTTCACCACATTCAAGGTGGTTTTTGCGTAAGCAACCTGTGTTTTGCCGCGCCCAAGTATGCCCCACAGTTGATGGTCACCCACTTCTTTGCGACCAAACTCGGTCACATCTCCGGTAACAACATAGCTAGCACCTTTCAGCGTCTGTGTTTGTCCTTTAATCCCCGCTTCCGCTTTCAGCTCTTCCATATTGGTGCGATCCAACACATTAAAGCGGCCGCTCTGCTGAAGGTGACTAACAAGAATGGTCTTGGATTGATTACCTAAGCGGTCAACACCATCAGAAAAAATACCGTTCATATAGTTAGAGCGGTTTTCAAATTTTCCGACGGAAATCGGGCTGCGAACGCCCTGATAAGGCGTACTGTAAGAAGTGACTTTTTGTGCTTCTACGGTACGGGAAGACTCTGTAGCACATCCGCTCAACAACGCTGCTGACATGAATACAGAACAAAGAACGACTTTTTTATTCATAACACTATCCCTTAGTGATAATCCCTTAACCCCGATCAAAACTAGGTTATTGATTCATAATGAAAATGCCGTAAAACACGTTATTTAGCAGCAACAGTGTTTTGATGAAACCGTATGTTGCTGCATTTAAATAGCGGCAGACATTATGAGGGGTGTAAGGAAAAGTAACGAGTTATTTCATGAAAAAATGAACAAAAATAACGAAAATCAGAATCCTTCCCCAAAATAAACCGCCAAAAACCAGATAA
Source organism: Pectobacterium sp. A5351 (assembly GCF_028335745.1). Taxonomy (NCBI): domain Bacteria; kingdom Pseudomonadati; phylum Pseudomonadota; class Gammaproteobacteria; order Enterobacterales; family Pectobacteriaceae; genus Pectobacterium; species Pectobacterium sp. A5351. Next base: position 4,389,859 of record NZ_CP116477.1, on the reverse strand, counting down.
AAAACAAGGTTATATGCAACCAGTCCATTACTTTCATATAACAATATAACCAACTGAAAATATTAAATAATTTAATTAATAACACGCGTGAGATTTAACATTAACCGACTTTTTACCTGCTCTATATCAAGGTCAGGGCGCTATCCAGCGATTAGGATAAAGGTCACGATCGAGGGATCCAGGGTGGGAGAAGGTAATGAACCGATTTGTTATTGCCAGTACTCAAGACTGTATGGGGTGCCATGCATGCGAAATCGCCTGTGTCATTTCACACAACGATGAGCAGTATCCAGATAGCACCACGGTGTTTCAGCCCAGAATCAAGGCATTCAATACGCCAACGCTGCGAGCTGCCGTGACCTGCCGTCACTGTGAGGATGCCCCCTGCGCCAGCGTGTGTCCAACGCAGGCCTTGATCAGAAAAGACAATAGCATTCAGCTCGTTCAGGAAAAGTGCATTGGCTGTAAAAGCTGTGTACTGGCGTGCCCGTTCGGCGCGATGTCCATGGTGACAAACCCCGTGGACAATAGCACCGTCGCCCATAAATGCGATCTCTGCGCCGATCGTCCCGAAGGGCAAGCGTGTGTAGAAGCCTGCCCGACGCAAGCCTTGCAGTTAGTCAGCGAACAAACGTTGGCAGCCCGCCGTCAGGAAAAACAGCAGATGATGGCGCAGCGTTCAGCCTCCTACTGGCAGCGTGAAACGCCCGTGCTGAAAGCGCTGACGACCAATCCACTCAGTAAAAGGAAAAACTGGCCGCGCCGGGATGCCGAGAAAAAACCACTGACCCAGAGAACCTCCACGTTTGATGAAATTTATCACGGCTTCTCTATGCAGCAGGCGGAAGATCAGGCTGGCCGCTGCCTTTCCTGTGGCAAACGCGCGATCTGCGAGTGGACTTGTCCGCTGCATAACAATATTCCCGAACTGCTAAATCTGGCGAAACAGGGGCGGATTCTTGAAGCCGTCGAGCTCTCACACCAAACCAGCAGCCTGCCAGAAATCTGCGGTCGGGTGTGCCCGCAGGATCGGCTATGCGAAGGGGCCTGTACACTGGGTAAAGAGTACGGTGCCATCACCATCGGCAACGTGGAGCGCTACATTACCGATACCGCAATGGCAATGGGCTGGTCGCCCGATATGACGCGTGTCGTTCCCAGCGGCAAACGCGCGGCGATCGTCGGTGCTGGCCCAGCAGGGTTAGCCTGCGCCGATGTGCTGGCACGCAACGGCGTGCAGGCTGTCGTGTTCGACCGCCACCCGGAAATTGGTGGGCTGCTCACATTCGGGATTCCGTCGTTCAAGCTGGATAAAGACGTCCTAATCCATCGTCGCGAAGTGTTCAGTGCCATGGGAGTCGAATTCCGGCTGAATACCGAAGTGGGGAAAGATATTTCTCTGGCCCAGCTTCTGGACGACTATGACACCGTTTTCCTCGGCGTAGGCACCTACCGCTCTATGAAGGCAAACATCGATAATGAAGATGCCCCCGGTGTCTTCGATGCGCTTCCCTTCCTGATTGCCAATACCAAACACGTCATGGGGCTACCTGAATCAGAGGATGAGCCTTATATCTCAATGGCGGGCAAGCGCGTCGTGGTGCTCGGCGGTGGGGATACCGCAATGGATTGTCTACGCACGTCCGTTCGGCAAGGTGCGATATCCGTCACCTGCGCGTATCGCCGCGATGAAGCCAACATGCCGGGCTCGAAAAAAGAGGTGAAGAACTCCCGTGAAGAAGGCGTAGAGTTCCTGTTTAACGTCCAGCCACAAAAAGTCTGCCTCAATGAACAGGGCGAAGTCTGCGGGATTAGTCTGGTTCGCACCGAACTGGGCGAGCCTGACGCCAGCGGTCGTCGTCGTCCGCGCCCCATTCCTGATTCAGAATTCGTGCAGCCTGCGGAAGCCGTAATCACCGCATTTGGTTTTCAGTCGCACAGTATGCCGTGGCTGGAAGAGGCCGAGGTCAGTCTGGATAACTGGGGGTACATCACGGCCCCTCTTAATCGTCAGATACCTTGCCAGACTAACCATCCGCGTATTTTTGCTGGTGGCGATGCCGTACGCGGTGCCGACCTGGTGGTAACCGCCATTGCCGACGGGCGCAAAGCGGCATTGGGAATGATTGCGACGATGGGGCTGAACGCCGTCACGGGTGCCATTCCCGCGCACCCGCAGCATCCCGAAACGCACGCCACTCGCGAGGAGGTTCGCTCATGAATCAATTTGTTATCGCCGAAGCAGAAAAATGTATCGGCTGCCGAACCTGTGAGATCGCCTGCGCGGTCGCCCATAGCGGCGGCCACGGTGCGCAACTGCGGCCTTCTCACTTCTTTCCCCGCCTGAAGGTCGTTAAAAGCGCCAGCGTCAGCGTCCCTGTTCTGTGTCGGCAGTGTGAGAATGCGCCCTGTGCCAGCGTCTGCCCAAATGACGCGCTGGTGCGCGATCGGGGTAGCATCCAGGTGATGCAGTCCCGCTGTATCGGCTGCAAAAGCTGCGTCGTCGCTTGTCCCTTCGGGGCCATCAATGTGGCGACGAAAGCGTCGAGTGACGAAGGAGAAACACATCTCACGCAGAGCGAGGTTCACAAATGCGATTTGTGCGTGGATGTCGCCCAGAGTCCTTCCTGCGTCAGCGTGTGCCCAACATCGGCACTGCGCTTAGTGACCGCAGATGAGCTGCGCAAGCAGACGCTGGAAAAACAACGGCGTTCCGCACTGGGATGGCCGAGCCATTAAAACAGATTGGAAGGTGGCGGACAGGGAAGGATCGCCACAAAACACACGATGCAGAAAATTCGTTGTGCCTAATTAATAATTATCGCCGATTTATCCATCGATTTTTTTTTAGATTACATATTAGTCTGATAATATGCATTAGTATATGCCTGATAGGTTCCCATCTTTTATCACGATCACGGAGTGAATAATGACCTGCCATTTTGTCAGGTGGACAAGCACGGAAGCGCTTCCTGACTTACAAAGACTGCCCGATAGGCTCATCTCATCAACACAGGGTTTTTCAGCCAAACGCCGCGAGCGTTATCTGAAAAGTCGTGTGCTGCTGGCTGAGATGATGTTCTATTTTTTCGGCTATCCGCTGTTACCCCCCCTGCTGGAGTCCCCTGAAGGACGCCCTTATTTTGCCGATCCCAATATGCCCAATTTCAGCATCGGCTATGCAGGCAATACCATCGCCATCCTCCTGAGCGAAGAAGGAAATGTGGGTATGGATATCGAAATCGTTCATGTCAGGCCGACGACTCAGGCTATTCCACAGATGCAGGCGCAGACGCAGGCCGAACAAGCGTGGATCGACGCCCAACGCGATCCGCTGGAGGCAGCAACGCAATTATGCACCATCCGCCAGTCATTGATGAAAATCCCCGGCGTAAACAGCCACCCTCCCAATCATCTGAAACTTCACCCCGCCTCTGGCAGGCTGCGTTCAACCGGCACCCCCGCCGTAGAAGTGATGAGCGATGTTGATGATTATATTGCCTGGGCCTGCGCCCATATCCCTACACTTAACCGATTGATCATGTGGAAATACACATCAGCATCAGGCATGAGAAAATCGAGAGAAATTCTACAGCAACAGCGCCAATCTTTACGCTATATGAAATTAACCAGTCATACGATAGAAAAAACCACCTCTGGCGCATAGCCGCCTCGTCGCAGGCTGAGGCTCCGGGAAAGCCCCGGAGCCACGAACATATTAATGCCCGTCGATAAACACAATTTTCAGCAGGAACAGCAGCGCAACGACAACCACGCACGGGCTGATTTCACGCCAGCGTCCCGTCGCCAACTTCATCACACAGTAAGAAATGAAGCCCAGCGCGATCCCCTCAGTAATCGAGAAGCTGAACGGCATCATTACAGCGGTAATAAAAGCTGGAACGGCTTCCGTCAGATCATCCCACTTCACACGCGCCAGGCTGGACGTCATCAGTACGCCCACATAAATCAGTGCGCCAGCCGCTGCATAGGCAGGCACCATACCCGCCAGCGGTGACAGGAAGATCACCAGCAGGAACAGCAGACCCACGATGACGGCGGTCAGGCCAGTGCGTCCACCAACGGATACGCCAGAGGAGCTTTCAATATACGCCGTAACGGAGGAGGTCCCGATAAACGAACCGGCCACCGAGCTAACGCTATCAACATACAGCGCCTGCTTCATACGCGGGAACTTACCGCGCGCATCGACCAGACCGGCTTTATCCGTCACGCCAATCAGCGTACCGGAGGAGTCAAACAGGTTAACCAGCATGAAAGAGAAAATAATACCGGACATCCCGAGGTTCAGCGCCCCAGCCAGATCAACCTGACCAACCACCGACGTTACGCTCGGTGGCATAGAGAACACGCCAGCAAATTTAATATCGCCCAGCAGCAGGCCAATCGAGGTGGTTACCACGATGGAGATCAGTACCGCGGCGTGAATATTACGTGAAGCCAGCGCTACAATAATGAAAAAGCCCAGAGCGCCCAGCAGCACGCTGTGTGAGGTCAGATTGCCAATCGTCACCAGTGTTTCTGGGTTAGGAACGATAATACCGGCATTTTTCAAGCCCATCATGGCAATGAACAGCCCGATACCGCTGGCGATACCCAAACGCAGGCTAAGCGGAATATTGGCGATCATCCAGTAGCGAATCTGGAAGATGGTCAGCAACAGGAAACCGATTGCGCCCCAGAAAATAGCCCCCATCGCAACCTGCCATGGCAGCCCCATCGCACCCACAACAACAAACGCGAAAAACGCATTCAGCCCCATTGCTGGAGCCAGCGCCACAGGCAGGTTCGCCAGCAGCCCCATCAAAATACTGCCGAATGCGGCAATCAGACAGGTGGTCACAAAGACCGCTTTGGTATCCATCCCCGCCGCACCCAGAATCTGCGGGTTAACAAAAACGATGTAGACCATCGTCAAAAACGTCGTGAAACCGGCAATCGTTTCCGTACGTGCTGTCGTACCGTGTTGTTTAAGTTTAAACACACGCTCCAACAGGCCCTGCTCGGTAGCAAGACCGGGTTGTGATTTATTCATGAGTAACAATCCAAAGAAGGGAATAACTGTCGTTGGGTATCCTATAACAAAATGCTGCGTTTTTACGTTGATCCCACGTTTTTTTTCATCGAATAAGAAGAACCTATGAACGACATCGTTTTCTCTCGGTTAAATCCCCCTGATTTTACGCAAGATAGCGCTAAAAATGGCTTTGTAGGTCGCAATATCGGGTCAATTGGTTAAAGTAAGGAACGCCTTCTCATTCTGATCGTTTAAGAACCGAGATACCGGGGCGACCACGGTGCGAGGTGTCCCTACGGGAACCTCATCACCGTTTTTCCCCTAAAGTGATAATAAGACTTTATATTTCATCGATAAGGATTGGTCATGCCACGTATTGAATGCGTCTTCTTCGACTGTGATGGCACGCTGGTTGATAGCGAAGTGCTGTGTTGCCAGGCTTATGTGAATATCTTCATCCCGTATGGGGTGAACTTATCGCTGGAGGAGGTAATAAAAACCTACAAGGGCGTGAAGCTGTACGAAATTATTGCCCGCATCAGCCAGCAGCACGGTTTAACCGTATCGGTAGAAGATGCAGAGCGTCATTTCCGGCAAGAGGTGAAACGGCTGTTCGATGAATCTCTGCAACCTATCGAAGGCGCGCGTGAGCTAGTGCAGTCCATCACCGTTCCGATGGCCGTGGTGTCCAACGGCCCGGTCAGTAAGATGCAGCATTCGCTCGGCCTGACACAGATGCTTGATCTGTTTGGCGACCATCTCTACAGCGGCTACGATCTGAAAAAGTGGAAGCCCGATCCGGCAGTGCTGTATCACGCCGCCGATCAGCTACAGCTTCCCATCGAGCACTGCATTCTGGTTGAAGACTCCGCCGCTGGCGTACAGGCTGGCATCGCGGCGGGCATTCCGGTGTTCTATTACTGCGCCGATCCCCATAATCAGCCGATTCATCACCCGCTGGTTACGATGTTCGATGATATGCGTGAACTGCCGCAAATCTGGCGCGAAAAGGGCTGGAATATCACCGCGCAGTAGCAGCATCGAGATACACGGGGCGACCACAGGGGTGAGGCCTCCCTACGGGAACCTCCCCCTGTGTTTCCCCTAATAACAGGCTTCAGTGACCCGTATTCATCCTCACGCAGGCTTATTCCGCCACCACAGCAAACGGCGCTTCGGCTGCTTTTCCTGCTGGTTAAAACGGGCGTTAACCCGGTTAGCCAGCAGTTCCAGCGACAGGCAAAACACGAAGTAGACCAGCGCGACAAACAGGAAAACTTCCATCGGGTAGACCATGCTGCGGTTATTGACCTGAGTAGCGAGAAACGTCAGCTCGCCGACGCCGACAATGTAGGCCAGCGAGGTGTCTTTAATCAGGGAAATCCACTGGTTAATGAAAGAGGGCACCATCATCCGCAGCGCCTGCGGCAGGACTATCTGCCACAGCACCTGCCAGCGGCTTAATCCCAGCGAGAGTCCAGCCTGCCACTGGCCGCGCCCAATCGCGACAATGCCGGCCTTCACGCCGTGCGCCAGATACGCCGAGGCGATCAGCGCCAGCGCGCACACCACGGTCGTGATTTCGGGGATATCGACGCCAAAAACGATCGGCAGCAGGAAGTAGGTCCAGAAAATCAGCATAATGACGGGAATCGCGCGGAAGAACCCCAGCACCATTGCCAACAGTGCGCTCCAGACACCCCGAGACATTGCCAGCGCCACGCCCAAAATCGTCCCCAATATGGCAGAGGCTACGCCCGCCAGCAGACTCATCACTAGCGTCAGCGCCGCGCCACCCAGCAGGCCATCCGGGAACGTGCCCCATATCAAATAACCGAGGTTATCGGTGATAACAGTAAAATCCATCTCAGTGTTTCTCCGCCAGACTGCGCTGCTGGCGCCACATACCCCAACCTTCCATCACGGCAATAATCACGATGTACAACACCGTCGCCACGCCAAACGCCTGAAACGTGCGTAAGGTTTCCGTCTCCACCTGACGCGACGCGTAAGACAATTCAGCGACGCCAATCGCCATCGTCAACGACGAGTTCTTAACGATATTCATGTATTGCCCCAGCAGCGGCGGCAAAGCGATTTTTAACGCCTGCGGCAGCACCACATAGCGCATGGATTGCCAACTGGTTAACCCCAGAGCGTGCGCCGCGTACTTCTGCCCGCGCGCCACACCGCGAATACCGGCGCGAATTTCCTCGGCAATAAACGCGCTGGAGTAGAGTGTCAGCCCGGCCAACCCCGCCAGAAACTCAAAAGAAGGCCACGCTAACATCATACCGAAGAGCGCAAGCGTATGCGGGGTGTTCAGCCATTGCATCATCGATGAGGGAAAAAGCTGCCCGGCACCGAAATACCAGAAAAACAACTGCACCAGCAGCGGCGTATTACGAAATAACGAGCTGTAAGCGACAACGACACCGCTCAGCACCCGAATCTGGCTGTCTCTGGCAGCAACCAGCAGAAACCCCAGCACCGTAGACAGAACGATCGTACTCAGGGAAATGCCCAGCGTGATCAGAAAACCGTGCCACAACCAGATGAGGTACTGAGGAGCCAACAGCCACGACTCAAGCAATTGCAGCGCCGTATCCATGCGTTTTCTCTCTCTTTGTCATAAATAAAAATGCCCTCTGCAATGCAGAGGGCTGAAATCATAGCACTGAAGGGGTCAGCTATCAGGATTTAGGTTGCTGATCCAACGGGGCAAAGGTGAAGTCGCCGCGCGGCTGAGCCGATTTTGTGCTTGGCCCAAACCAGCGACCGTAGATCGTCTTCGCTTCCCCCTGTTTTTCCAGGTTAATCAGCGTGTCGTTAATTTTCGCCGTCAGGCGTTCTTCACCCTTCGGAATCCCCACCCCCTGATACTCTTTGGTAATGCTGAACGGAGAGATTTCAAATTCGGCTTTCTGGGCATCAGGCACATTAGCCAACAGGCCGACCAACTTGGCATCATCCTGCGTGATGGCCTGAACGTTACCGTTACGCAGCGCAGCGAAGGCCAGCGGCGTATCGTCGTAAGAAATCACTTTGGCGGTTGGGTAATGCTCACGCAGGGTAATTTCCTGCACGGTGCCTTTATCGGCGCCAATACGCAACGTTTTGATGTCGTCCGGCGTTTTCAGCACGCCTTTACGGGCGATAAATTTCTGCCCGGTGGCGAAGTAAGGAATACTAAAGTTAACCTGCTTGGCACGCTCATCGGTAATGGTGAAGTTCGCGGCAATCAGATCGACTTTTTGTGAACTTAACAACGGAATACGGTTAGCCGGGTTAGTCGCACGCAATTCCACCTTCACGCCCAGCGCCTTACCAATCGCCTCAGCGATATCCACGTCATAACCCACCAGCTTTTTGCTCTGCGGATCGACATAGCCAAACGGCGGATTACTGTCGAAGACGGCAATTTTCACCACGCCTGCTTTCTGAATATCGTCCAGTTTATCGGCCTGTGCCGCACCCGAAACGGAAGCCAATCCGGCTAACAAAGTCACTGTCAAAATATGCTTTTTCATTCCCTGCCCCTTAATTATTGCTGTATTAACAGCAGGCTATCAGCAGGGGGAAAACGCCGGAAATAACATAAACAGCTATAATATAACCTTATGTTACTTCGGTATTCTGGCAGATTATCCTGATTCAAGTGCGTTCTGGTGGATTGATGGAAAGCGGCAAACTACCGCCAAGCACGTCATTAATCTGACTGGCTACCTCATCAAATAGCGCATAGCGGCGGCGATATTCCGCCCGCTTGCGGCTGGGAATTTCCTGTTCAGACTTTCTCGGAATCGATAACGGCAGCGCAATGTTGCCATCAGGCTGCGGTTGACCGCCGTGGGCGAAAAGGAAAGCATTGTAGTCGGCCAGAAAAACATGGCGTTTTTTACTGCGATAGCGCCAGTGTTTATAGATATGCGTTTCGTTACTGACCGCGACAACGTGTGCCAGATTAAGGCCACGGGTCAGGTTAAGCAGGCCTTCCAGAAGAATACGTTTGGGAAACAGACTATAGCAGTCCCGCGTCGCGCCCTGAATAACCTGGTGCGGCGTTTGTGCATCCGGCCCCTGAATTCCACCGATAAACAGGCTCATTTCCCCTTCAATACGCAGGATGGAGAACGTCATCTGTGCCAGCACGTGCTCGCTGTTCTCAAATTGCAGGGAAAGCTCTCCTTCCTTACACATTTGATCGTTAGTCATCAGGCGAAGCGTGTAATTTTCACCACTTTTTCCCTGAAAACGGGCCAGAACGTTACCGCTCCCGTTCTGGCTATATAACAAACGCTGGCGGTGTAATGGCAACGATTGGATAAAGCGGTAATGATCCATTAAGGCTGTACAGGTTTGATGTGTCGGCAGCGACGCCATCAGGTAAGGGCGCTGGAGCTTACTGTAAAGCTCATTTCCGTCACGCCGAAAAATATCCTGTACGGGATAATTAACGATAAAGCTAAGCCATTTCATGGTCAGCAGCGGATGAAGCATCACTCGGGCGGTATATTTTATACGCCAGTGAACGCTCTCCCAGCGCCGATCCGGTTTGTGTTTCCCCGTTGCTAATGCCAATAAAAGGGAAAATGCGGCCCGAAACTGGGTTTTCGTACTGCCAAATGATTGTGTAGAGGTAATGTCCATGAATGTCACCATGATTAAGATGGCGAAATCGTAGCGGGACATTCATCAATGAAACTAAAATCACGACGCTTAAAAAACAGCATTCTCTTATTCGTTGAGGATTAATTTAAGATAGGCGCTCGCCTAATCGCGATCGTTTAAGGATCGAGATACCGGGGGCTACCACGGGGCGAGGTATCCGTACAGGAACCTCATCACCGTGTTTCCCCCTATAAAATGCAAACGCATTTTAAATGCCACTTGTGGCAGCCCGTCAGGGCGAGCACAGGCACTGGGCGAGTAAATCCATGTTTAAGTGAACAACGTTAGGTACTCGCCTATTTTCCTACTTCACTCAGCGTAACGCCACTTTTCCCCCAGACAGCACCAGCCAGGTCATCATCCCTCCAATCAATCCCCAAAACGCCGCGCCAATCCCCCACAGCGTCAGCCCAGAAGCGGTAATCAGGAAAGTAACCACTGCGGCATCACGCTGTGTTTCATCCAGTAAAGCGCGATACAGACTGCCCGAAATGGTACTCAGCAGCGCCAAACCGGCGATGACATGAATCAGCGTCTGCGGCAGCGCCGTGAAAAGCTGCCCGATCGATCCGCCGAAAACGCCCGCCAGCAGATAAACCCCACCGGCAGCGACGGCGGCAAGATAGCGCTTCTTCGGATCGGGGTGTACATCCGATCCCATACAGATCGCGGCAGTAATCGCGGCGATACAGACAGAAAAGCCACCGAACGGCGTCAATATCAACGCTATTAATGCCGTAACGGTAATCAGCGGTGACACAGGAACCTGATAGCCAGCGGCTTTCAGCGTGGCAATGCCCGGTGCGTTCTGCGATGCCATAGTGACAATGAAAAACGGAATACCGACACCCAGCAGCGACGCCCACGAAAAATGTGGCGTAATAAACATCGGTACAGCGAAGACCAGCGGTGAATCAGAGAGCGCAATTTGCCCTTTAAATAAGGCCAGCAGCAGGCCAGCAAGCAACGTCAGCACAATGGCAAAACGGGGCAACAGCCGACGGCTGAGCAAATAGGCCACGCACATTGTGAAAGCCAGCCAGAAGTCCTGTTGCAGGGAAAGAAAGGCATCCGCGCCAAATCGCAGCAGAATCCCCGCCAGCATCGCAGCAGAAATAGCCTGCGGAATCACATTCATCAGTCGGGCAAAGAGACCTGTGATCCCACAGATAAAGATCAGCGCGGAAGCAAACAGGAACACGCCGATCGCCTCATTGAGCGACGTCCCCGGTAGGCTGGTGACCAGCAGCGCCGCTCCTGGCGTTGACCAGGCCGCCAGTATCGGCGCACGGTAGTACAGCGACAGGCTAATAGACGCCAGCCCTTGGGCAATCCCCAGCATGCTTAACCAGCCGCCGATCTGCACCGCACTGGCACCCGCTGCTTCTGCCGCCTGAAAAATGATGGCGACCGAACTGGTGTAGCCCACCAGCACGGCAACAAAACCGGCGATGAGGGTCGAAAAACTGACATCTTTTAGCGCAAATGATGCAGGCATGGTATACCTTCATTCTTGTCGTGCGCTATAACGCACAGAAAGCGTTAACATAGCAGTGTGCTGCTATAACGCACAAGCAGGAGCCGCCTTGATGTCTGATGAGCTAACCCGCCGTATTGGCAATACGTTAAAAACGCTAAGAAAAAGTAAAGACTGGAGCCTCACGCGTGCAGCGGAGGAAACAGGAGTAAGTAAAGCGATGTTGGGCCAAATCGAGCGGGGAGAATCCAGCCCGACGGTGGCCACCTTGTGGAAAATTGCGACTGGTATGAATGTGGCGTTCTCTACTTTCATTGAACCGACGCTCGCAGCGGAAGACGTGACGTATCGATCGGGGACAGGTTCGGCATTCAGGGAAAACGAGGCAGGAATGCACGTTGTGCCACTCTTCCCCTTCGACGAAAAACTGCGTTTTGATATGTTGGTCATTGAACTGGCGGCGGGTGCCAGCAGCACCTCATCGGCGCATGAAAACGGGGTGATCGAGCATATTATTGTGCTAGATGGTCAGTTGGAAATGACCATTGATGGGCAGACACATTTACTGTCCGCCGGGGATGCTCTGCGCTTTGCCGCCGACAGAGAACACCGCTACCACAACCCTGCCGATACCATCGTGCGCTTCCACGATCTGATTCACTATCCTGAAAATTAAACGCTTCGTATCGACATATTGATATACCCATAATACTTCACGTTGTCGGTCCATCAGCCAAGGTCAGGAGAGTTTCATGTTCTATCACATCATTCCTATTCCCCCGATACTCGCACGTTGCGGCTCAAAGTCAGACATAGCATGGGTAATGGAATCGTTACCAACAACAGTAACCACAGTAGGCTATAAACCGCGTCAACACCATCATTTTGCAAATTGGTATATAACTTAACCGGAATACCCTGTGGAAAGTAGGCGAAGATCATAACAATACCGAATTCTCCCACAGCCCGAACCCACGCCAATGCCACGGCCGATGCCAGCCCAGGAAATGCCAACGGCAGCGCCAGATGCCGAAAACGTTGCCACCCAGATGCCCCCAATGTTTCCCCCACTTCGAGAATATCCTTCGGCACAGTAGCAAATGCGGAACGCGCAACCACAACAAAATAGGGCAGCGCACCGTAGATTTGAGCCAAAACAAACGCTCCAGGATTATTTACCAGTGTGACACCAACATGGGATAACCATTTGCCAACATCGCCATAAGGTCCCCAAACAGAGACCAGTAATATCCCCATAGCCAGCGGAGGTGTCAGCAGAGGGATCAACACAAGCAATTCCCCGATCACTCGCCGCCTTCCTGTCACACGAGACAACCACCACGCCACAGGAAGACCAAGCAGAATGATGAGACATAGCGCTATCCCCCCCAATCCTAACGATACTGCAATCGCATTTTTATCACGCCATGCAAGATGAAAATGGAACCAAGGCGTTTCGTGGATAAGCGTCAAAAATGGGAAACTCAATAACACCATTGCAGGGACGGATAACCATCCCGCAATTCGTCCCAAACCTGTCATTTCGTGTACAGCGCATCCCCCTTCGGGGCAGCATAACCATATTGATCAAACACTTTCTGACCTTCGGCGCTTTGCATAAATTGAACAAACTTTTCGCCCTGATCCATGCCATTCGGCGCATTTTTCAGGACTGCTGCGTAATAAACGAGAGGTTGTGTATGGATGATCTCACGGTTACCCGCACTGTCTTTGATAGGAAAACTGACGGTGTCATACCACTGTTTCGCCATAACGGGATTACTGAGATTTATTTCATCCGGCAGGGCAACGTAAGGCAAATGCGCCGAGCGAACTTCACTTTCGTAACCTGCAGCGGCGTCAATCTGCCCACTTTCAAGACGCGCTAACAAGCCACCTTCCTGATGAGTCTGCTCTGGATTTTGTAATTCACCGAGAATGGACTGTGCGATACCCGGTTGTTGGTAATATTTTTCCGCCAGCAACAAAGTGAAAACGATATTTTGACCTTTTGGGTCAACATAAGGATCGGTTCGACCGAAGCTAATATCTTTTTGCGACAATAATTTTAGCCAGGAATCATCATGCTTTTTATTCGCCGCCTCAAATTCTGTACCATGCTTCCCTTTCGGATTATAGGCAACCACCATACTCGTGCTGGCGATGGGTACAGCGGCATCAATCAATCCCGCATCTTTTAGAATCTGCATCGGCCCTGGGGTAATAGAAACAAATACATCAGCGGTCAGTTTATGACTGGCCAGCAAACGAGCCATTCCATAGGCTCCTTGCCCTTGTCCCTGGTAATCTCCTTGCTGTTGGTGAGCAAAAAGGGGACCAAGCCCCTGATCCATGACTTTCCCCATTGACCCTGCGTAAGTAACGCGAATATCCTTAGCCATCACAGACGTGGTGCTCAATGCCATCCATACCAACGCAACACAGCTCTTTACCGCAATACCGTCATTCATGACCACTTCTCTGTATAATTATTTATACAGCGATTATCCTCAACCTGATTCCGTGGGCAATATTAAAGCAGCCATTGTTGATGTATGGTTGAAGGTTAATTCAATGATGGTAAGGCCGGATACGACTAACGCTCTCCGGCACAAAACAGGCAAGCGACATTTCCGTCGCATCAAGAATACGCGGTATTACTCTTCGGCTTTTTTATCTTTCTGCGCCAGCAGTTTTTCCAGCGCATCGCCACCCAGGTGACGGAAGTCCTGACCTTTGACGAAGTAGAAGATAAATTCACAGATGTTCTGGCAACGGTCACCGATACGCTCGATGGAACGGGCGCAGAACAGTGCCGTCAGCACGCTGGGAATGGTACGGGTATCTTCCATCATGTGGGTCATCAACTGACGCACAATCCCTTCGTACTCTTTATCCACTTTTTTATCTTCGCGATAAATACGAATCGCTTCGTCCAGATCCATACGGGCAAACGCATCCAGCACGTCATGCAGCATCTGCACGGTGTGGCGGCCCAATGACTCCAGACTCACCAGCAGCGGCTGATGCTGATGGGAGAATTTTTCCAACGCGGTGCGACAAATTTTATCCGCCACGTCACCGATACGTTCCAGTTCAGAGATGGTTTTGATGATCGCCATCACCAGACGCAAATCGCTGGCGGTGGGCTGACGTTTCGCAATAATGCGCACGCAGGCTTCATCGATCGCCACTTCCATCATGTTAACTTTGGCGTCGCCTTCAATCACCTGCTGAGCCAGTTCCGCATCCTGATTATGCATTGCGGTGATGGCATCCGTCAGTTGTTGCTCCACCAGCCCGCCCATGGTCAGGACCTGCGTGCGGATATGTTCCAGTTCGGCGTTAAACTGACCGGAAATGTGTTTGTTCAGATTCAGATTATCCATGATGCTTTCCTAATCAACCGTAACGGCCGGTGATGTAATCTTCAGTCTGTTTCTGCCGTGGAGCAGTAAACAGGGTATCAGTATCGCTGAACTCAATCAGCTCACCCAAATACATAAACGCCGTATGATCTGAACAACGTGCTGCCTGCTGCATGTTGTGCGTCACAATGACCACGGTGTAATCTTTTTTCAGCTCGGAGATCAGCTCTTCAATGCGCCCGGTAGAAATCGGGTCGAGTGCAGAACAGGGTTCATCCAGCAGCAAGACATCCGGGCGAATCGCAATACCGCGTGCAATACATAAACGCTGCTGCTGACCACCGGACAAGCTATAGCCGCTCTGATGGAGCTTATCTTTCGTTTCCTGCCACAGCGCCGCTTTGGTTAGCGCCCACTGAACGCGCTCATCCATATCGGCGCGGGACAGTTTCTCAAACAGGCGAACACCAAACGCAATGTTATCGTAAATGGACATCGGGAACGGCGTCGGCTTCTGGAAAACCATCCCCACCTTGGCGCGTAGCAGCGCGATGTCTTGCTTATCGGTCAGGATGTTATTGCCATCCAGCAGGATATCGCCCTCGGCGCGCTGCTCAGGGTAGAGCTGATACATTTTGTTCAACGTGCGTAGCAGCGTGGATTTACCACAGCCGGACGGACCGATGAACGCAGTAACCTGATTCGCGGCGATATCCAGCGTAATGTTTTTCAACGCATGGAATTTCCCGTAATAGAAATTCAGATCGCGTACCTGGATTTTGTTGGATGTCTCAGTAGCCATACTCATCAAGACTTCTCTCTTTTTCCTGGCGCTGCCTGGCAACGCCTTGAATTTATTTACTGTTTCTCAACGAATTACGATTTCTTCGCTAATTAATGCTTCTTAGCAGAGAAAATAACGCGCGCCAAAATATTCAGCAGCAGAACGCACAGCGTAATCAGCAGAACCCCTGCCCAAGCCAACTGTTGCCACTCCACAAACGGACTCATGGCAAATTTGAATATGGTAACTGGCAGGTTGGCAATCGGATGCATCAGATCCGTGCTCCAGAACTGATTCGACAGCGACGTAAACAGCAGCGGTGCGGTTTCCCCAGCAATACGCGCGATAGCCAGCAGCACCCCGGTGATGATGCCCGATACCGATGCCTTCAGGGTAATCGCAGAAATCATTTTCCATTTCGGCGTACCCAGCGCATAAGCCGCTTCACGCAGGCTATCCGGCACCAGCTTTAGCATGTTCTCGGTGGTACGAATCACAATCGGCACCTGCAACAGCGCCAGCGCAATCACACCCGCCCAGCCGGAGAAGTGCTGCATCTTTGCCACCACCAGCGTGTAGACAAACAGACCGACGACAATTGACGGTGCTGACAGCAGGATATCGTTGATGAAACGAATCACTTCGGCGATCCAGGATTTACGCCCGTATTCCGCCAGATAGATACCCGCCATAATGCCCAGCGGCGTCCCCAGTAGCGTCGCCCATAGGATCAGTAATCCGCTCCCGACGATGGCGTTTGCCAGTCCGCCACCTGCCGTATTCGGCGGCGGCGTCATCTCGGTAAACAATGCCAGAGACATACCGTCTACGCCGCGGGTCACCGTCGAGAACAGGATCCAGATCAACCAGAACAGGCCAAATGCCATCGTGGACATGGATAAGAACAGCGCAATGCGGTTTTTCTGGCGACGCCAGGCCTGCATTTTACGCCGCGAGCGTGCCAGTTCGGCTTCTTGTTCTATGCCTAATGTAGCCATTAGCGCGCCCCCTCATTTTTTGCCAGACGCATAACCATCAGCTTTGAACACGCCAGAACAATAAAGGTAATCACAAACAGAATCAGGCCCAGCTCCATCAGCGCCGCCGTGTGCAGACCCGATTCGGCTTCAGCAAATTCGTTTGCCAGCGCAGAGGTAATACTGTTGCCAGGCATATACAGCGACGCGCTGTCGAGCTGGTAGGTGTTACCGATGATGAAGGTGACCGCCATGGTTTCCCCCAAGGCGCGCCCTAATCCCAACATCACCCCGCCGATAACGCCGTTTTTGGTGTAAGGCAGCACAATGCGCCAGATCACTTCCCACGTCGTACAGCCGATGCCGTAGGCAGACTCTTTCATCATGACTGGCGTTTGCTCAAACACATCACGCATCACCGCCGCAATGTACGGGATAATCATAATGGCCAGAATGACGCCGGCCGCCAGAATACCAATCCCGAACGCCGGGCCGGAGAACAGCGCGCCCACAATAGGAATGCCGGACAGGACGTTGCCTACCGGCTGTTGGAAGTATTCGGCAAAAAGCGGAGCGAAAATGAACAGCCCCCACATGCCGTAAACAATACTCGGTATGGCCGCCAGCAATTCAATCGCCACGCCAAGCGGGCGTTTCAACCATGCAGGTGCCAGTTCGGTCAGAAATAACGCAATCCCGAAACTAATCGGGATGGCAATAATGAGTGCAATCAGTGAGGTCACGACGGTACCGTAAATCGGCACCAGTGCACCAAACTGTTCTGCGGGCGCATCCCACTCTTTCGTCCACAAGAAGGCAAAACCGAACTTCTCGATGCTGGGCCAGGACGCCACAATAAGGGAAACAATGATGCCTCCCAAGAGCAGTAGCGTGACCAGCGCCGCCAGTTTTACCAGCGTGCTGAAGAGGATATCGCCATATTTTCCCGGGGCTTTGATAGTTGGCTTGTACTCAGCCATACGTCTCTCTTCTCATTTTTATAACTACATATGAAAGGCAGAGAGGTTATGATTGCCTCTCCGCCCCGATACGGCTTGTTATTCCACTACGTATTTCCCAGAACCTGACAACCTCATCACGATCTGGTTATCAACACGACTGTCGATGCAATACGTTGTTGATGCAATAATTAGTACAGCGCTTTACCGTTGCTGTCTTTTACCTGGGTTTTCCAGGCAGCACGGATTTGCTCAACCACTTCTTTTGGCAGTGTGGCGTAATCCAGAGCAGTCGCCTGCTCGCCGCCTTTCTTGAACGCCCAGTCGAAGAATTTCAACACTTCAGCGCCCTGCTCAGGTTTATCCTGCTTGGTGTGAACCAGGATGAAGGTGGTTGACGTGATTGGCCACACGTCCGCGCCTTTCTGGTTGGTCAGATCCTGAGCAAAAGATTTGCTCCAGTCGATCTCTTTAGCCGCGTTGCTGAAGCTCTGTTCAGTCGGGCTAACTGGCTTGCCATCAGCAGAAATCAGTTTGGTGTAAGCCAGGTTGTTCTGCTTGGCATACGCATATTCTACGTAACCGATAGAACCAGGCAGACGCTGTACGAACGCGGCAATACCATCGTTACCTTTACCGCCCAGACCGGTTGGCCAGTTAACGGTAGAGCCAGAACCGATTTTCTCTTTCCACTCCGCATTCACTTTCGCCAGGTAGCTGGTGAACACGAAAGAAGTACCTGAACCATCAGCACGACGAACGACAGCGATATCCTGATCCGGCAGTTTGGCATTCGGGTTCAGTTTGGTGATTGCCGGGTCGTTCCATTTTTTGATATTGCCCAGGTAGATATCACCCAGAGTTTTACCATCCAGCGTCAATTCGCCAGATTTGATACCAGGAAGGTTAACGGCCAATACCACACCACCGATAACGGTAGGGAACTGGAATAAACCATCCTGTGCTAATTTGTCGTCAGCCAGCGGCGCATCAGAAGCACCGAAGTCTACCGTTTTAGCGATAATCTGTTTTACACCGCCAGAAGAACCGATGCCTTGATAGTTAACTTTATTGCCGGTTTCTTTTTGATAAGAGTCAGCCCATTTAGCATAAACAGGCGCAGGGAATGTCGCACCGGCACCGGTGAGGTTAGCAGCAGCAAAAGCAGAGAATGCCGTCAGAGAAAAGGTTGCCGCAACAACACTGGCAAGAGTGGTACGCATCAGTTTCATAATCCCTCCTGTGGGATAATCGACGTGTCGACGTGGAGTCGTTATCAATCAGAGTTGTCAAATCAGAGTGTAGTTCGCAGGAGGAAAAATAGGACAATTTAGTGACAGTAAAATGTACACAATATGACATTTTTATGACAAATCGCGTTCGACGAGGAAATACAGGTAGCCCCAGCCAGCGCCCATTCAATAAAGGCGTTCTTCATACGCATCTTTAGCGGATACCGGCGGTGGGGTCTTCGTATTGCGAGACATAATTACTCCTTGAATGCATGTTATGCCTTAAACACGCAATTCATGACCGTCCCACTTAGTTAGCCCACTGCCGCACTTTCTCGTGGACAAAATCCATCGGCAAACGCTCTTGTTCTAAACGCGTACAGCCGTAATCACCATTGCGCAGAATTCTAAAAAGCATCAGCTCACGGTCAGTCAATGCAACAGGCTCTCTAGCTAACGATTCTGGCTCGTCAACCATCCTATCTCGGTAGGCCTCAACGGTCTCCAAATCCATCATCAGCGGGATAACCGAACTCAACTTGCTACGAACATCACTGAGTATGGCAAGTCCTTCAGAATCAACATCACCCCAATAGGCAACTCGCTTATTGCCAAGCCAATCAGCCCTCATCCATGAAACGTTCTTACCTCCTCCCGAAACAGCGATCGTGTCAGGGATATTATCGAGAGACAGGCATGACTGCTCATTCTCAATCACAAGAATATTTTTAGCAGGCAACTCGAAACCTAATAATGTTTCAGACGACATTCGTAACACTTTCAGACCTCCGAGGGAATCTACAGTGTTTTTACACAGCGGCCTTACTAACAACCAATCTTTTGGCTTGTCTCTGCAATCCAGCCAACTCAAAAGCCCCATTTCCTTTGCAGAGCAATCGATGATGGCAGCGATAACAGACTCAATAAATCCCAGATTTTTCTCTATGAATTTGGTATCGACAAATATGACAGGAAGAGCCCTTAAATAACATCCACTCCCCATGCCTTTGTGAAACTGAGGAATGAGTTTAACCAGTAATTGCATGTCTAAATCACTAAAATCGGATAAGATTTCCAGATTCGCAATTAGTACGGAGAACAATTCACGCTCATAGGTTGACCTTATTGGGTGGACAGTGCGTTTAGCAAATTCTATGGAGAGTGATTCAAAGATATTTGCAATTCTGGACTGCCAGCCTCTAAGCTGCTGCCCTGCCTCATCACCAAGCATTCGAGCAAGCGAGCTGATATCAGGTATTGTCAAATAGGTTGGCACTTTCTGCTCAGAAAGCGCTCTAAATGTTACGATATCCCAACGGACGTTAACTTGTATGGACTCATATGCAGCCTGTTCGCAGAACGACTTCCAGGAATCCACAAACTCCTGAAAATGACTGATATTATTCAGAGCTGCATTTCCTTTTGGCGGCTTCAGAGATATCTGTATCGGAAATTCGGTCTTACCAATAAGCAAGCTCTTTAAAGTCTTCCTATTGTTCCAATACTTAGCCCTCAGTACTTCAACGGCATCTTGCTGGAGAAGCCCCCATGGTGGTCGACTATTTGTTTCAGACATCACTAGGCTCAACTTCTGTGTTTCGCAACTCTTTCAGCTCGATTTCACCAGCTATTTCCTTTAACTGGGCTGATTCCTTCTGATGAGCCATGCGCTGATCTATTTCTTCCCATGTGACTTCGCACAGATGACTTTCATGGAGCGCTGGGGCGCGCTCAGCAATGAGTAGCGATCGTGCAGACTCCCTTGCCAGATTGAGGTTTTTATAAGGCGTAATCAAATTAACGTGTATATGCAATTCCTTGAATACTCTAAGAACGCGACGACTTACAGCCTCTGCGGTATTAGAAAACGCCTCATCCAGAAACACAGTGCAGTAAATTGGCCTGTTGTATCCATCCGGTGTTAATACATAAGCAAGACTTGCCGCAACGATAGTGCCAGCAAATGACTCTTTCTCACCACCAGACTTTCCACTGCTTGATTCAAGCACATCTCGAACTTCAAGCGTCTGCGAGTCAATCTCTTCAGCAAAAAATGACATTTGGTAACGCGGGTCTAGAAGCCTTTTGCTTTCTTCGTTGGTGGATGTGCCCGGTGCACTCGCCTTATCAAGAATATCAACCACGTCAGATAAGAGCCTGAATCGAGCTTCATGGTCATCACTCGTTGCCTGGCTCAGTGCACTTCTGACTTTTCGCTCAAATTCCAGCACATGTGGATATTTTTCACGCTTGGACCCCAGCCTTAAATGGCTTCCTTGTTTAAATTCAGTGCGCCTCAAAACCTGATTGATCGTATCTATTCTTTCTAAAATATCTTCTCTTTCAGATTCAAGCTTTGTCTTGATGCGAGCCAATGATTGAGTGGCATGCTTGTTCAATCGCTCTTTAAACTGATCAATTAGCTCTGGGAGTCCTTCCGTCTCAATATAAGCATAATGTTCCAGATAATATTGCAATCCTTCCAGCCCTGTAGGCCAGTCAACGGTGATAGGTTGCCATTTATCCTTTCCTCGGAACGACCCCATTATCCCGTTTGCGACATTCTCCGCTGTGCTCTTAGAGGAACGTATCTTGTCTAATTCGCCATCAATAGCTTTTTCAAAGTACGCTTGTCTATGGGCATCATCTAACCGAATTTTGCCCACCCTTGATTGAAGCCATTGCCTGACGTCATCTGTCATTCCGGCTGCGGCTAACTGCTGGTATTTGTCCAACTGTTCTTGAGCATGAGACTCATTGTTCCCTAGTGACCCTTTCTTCGTTAAAAGCTGCCCCTTGCTTTCCTGAATCTTTTTCAGGTGTTCTTTAGCCGTATCCCACCGGCTTCTGGCCACTTCAAGGTTGCCACCCGATTTTTCCAGTTCCTCCAGATCAGATTGCACACTTTCCAAACGTCTTTGCCAGTATGGTGCATTGATCTGCTCCCATGTGTACGAACTCAGGCGTTCCCAGAGATTGGCTCTCTCAGCGTTTTTATTGAGTGCTTCTCTTGCCTCACTTAAAGTCTTATCCAACTCAAACAAACGACGTTCCGCAAACCCTTTATCTGTATTTAGCAGCGCCAAGCGCGATTTGTTCGAGAATCCAAGACTCCAACTTCTGCGATCATCTATCTTCCGCTGATCTTTTTTCTCAAAACGGCCTCGCTCCATATGCACAAGGCCTTCCCTGGTCATTGAAAATAGAGTGGCATCAAGTTCATCCGTGCCAGACACACACTGTAAATCAAAATTGTGCAAATGACTTTTCAACCAATCTCGATACGCATGGTCTTTCCATATCAATTTGCGTAGATAACCCCGCTCACTGAATTCAGTGAAACCTGTGGATTTTTGATCTGTTCGAACTTGAGAGACAACTTGAGCCCGTACATGCAAACCAGTATGTCTAACATTGAGCCAGCGCGTGACCATCGAGTAATTCTTTTGGGGCACAAGCATAGTCGTTTTTAGTCCACCCAGTGCCCGTTCAATGGCCCCTTGCCATGGTTTTTCGTCATTTTTGACATCCAGCAATTCACCGATGAAAACAAGTTCCTCTCTTGGCAAGTCAAGTGATTCAATCATTTCATCTCGGAGCTTCTGGTAACGAACGTCGATATTTGAATCTGGACGAGCCTCTATATCCAGAATCTCGCCTTTAATCGCATTTAAATTTTTCTGTTGCTCACTTAGCTGAGCGGCAACATCACCAAAGCGATCTTGTGCCTGCTTAGTGTCTTCTTCAATTTTGGCCAAGTTCTCGATTGCCGTGCTCTTGTTAGTGAAAAAAACGCCTTCATTAATCTCCGAATTCAAGCTAAGTCTTCGGCAATCAACCTGATATTTAGATGAAACCTGAATTACATCATCAAGCTTGCCTTTAATATATTTAATATCGTTTTTCAGTGATTCAATTTTATCGCCACCAAGATTCAGATATTCTTCATGCCTCTTCTCAACGGATAACTGGGCATCACTTTCGTCGATTTCTACGCGGTTAATTTCTCTTGATATTGAATCCAGCGCTTTATCTATATCTTCTAACTTCTCCACCCAAAGAATGGAAAGCGCCTCACCAAAGTACGTCGCCAGGTTACTTTTTTCCAGCAGGAGTGAATCAAGGGACTTGGTGGCCTTTGCGATGGAATCGGCCAACTCAGGCAATCTGCTTAAATGGCTGTACTGCTCTTTCGCATCAATCAACTGTTCATGTATTGCTACGAGGTCGGAAAATTCCTCCACAACATTTTTCGCATCCTCTTTTACACCACTTGGTTCGAGCACTAATTCACGTATTAGCTTGGTTAGATCATCAATCTTTTTTAAACCAAGCGCTCGCGACAACAATGCAGGGGCGTTCTTGTTGTCCATATAGAGATGCTTTCGGTATAGCTCCTGATAATCTGAGAAATTACTGTCGCAATCTGTTATGGCAGGATCGTCCCGTAACCACTGTTTGAGTTGCCTCGTATTACCTTCACCAAAGGCATCAAGAAGTTCTTTAAGTTGGAGATTACGCAGGGCCACAAGATAAACACGCTTTACATCACTTAATGTATTTGTTGCGTTTGTCGTCCAGAAAAGTGCCGCTAAAGTGATACATGAACCATCGTCAGCTCGATAAAGTGCTCTCAGGCCGGTAACAACGCCCTTTTCCCTTTTACTTTTTACACGGGTTGAAGCACCATCATGAACCGAACCAAAACTTCCCCGCATATAAGACAGGAGAGAGCGGTCTGAGCGATCACCTTGTGCTGCGGCGACATTGAATGTTGCTTTGCCTGCTGGTAGAAGAAGAGCCATCAATCCATCAATAAAAGTCGACTTTCCGGCACCATTATCTCCCGTTACCAACGTTCCTTCTGGGTCAATAGCAGCAGTATGTAACCTATGAAAAGATCCCCAGTTGAACACTGACAGTTCAGACAACCTTATTTGCCCCTGAGAAAACAAATCATTATTGAATATTGAGTCACCGACCTCATTAGTAGAAGACTGAGCTAAGTTTTCGAATAAATCAGCAGTCATTTCTGATCACTCCCCACACGACCTGTTTCGTTGAGTTGCTCTTGGGCTAGCACAGTGTATTCAGTCAACATTGTCTCTAAAAAACTGGCATTCACTACATAACGAATGATCGGAGTGATTTCGTATCGATCTTCTTCGCTTCTGATCGTCGACAACACTTTCCGCTTAACCATCTCTTTTACTCTAATCAGTAGCTTTTTTCGATCTTTTGACGCGTGGTCAGTTATCGGAAGGAAGGGCGTCAGATAGGATTCTAAACGTTCGATATCAATCGTAATTTTTTGTTCTCCTGCAGACTCTCGATCCTGATAATGCTTTCTTAAAACCAGTAGTATCAATGTATCAAACAGGGAAAGGGTACGCTTTGGGATCAAGGTGGCTGAGTCGTCAGAATCTAACGCCTCATCTTCCAACCCATCATCTTCGATATTGCCAACATGCTCTGAGAGAGTAGTGGCCACGAATGCCACACCAGATTTCTGATCAAGTACCAGTTGGAGGTAAACTTCAGATAGATGCTTCCGTATCGCCAATTCATAACGGCAAAGCTGCTCAAATAGTTTCGGTTTTTGTGATGCCATAATGGAACCCTGCCGCATCAGATGAACCAAAACTCGCCGGGCATCATGAGGCATTTCAGAATCACTGAATTTGGCGCTCTCCGTTATTAACCCCACCCTGTCGCTTTCCAACGACTGATCTACGAAGTCTCGATTCGGAGCGTTGGGAATTAGATCATCTAAATTATGGGGATCATCCAATACCTCGCGGTTTCCTTCATTACCTTCGTTATGTAGCTTTTGATCGGATTTGCCTGTTACCATCGAGAAGAAGCTATTGGGTGGCGTGTTGTTCGTCATTGGCTTTCCTTTGCTACCCGCTAGAGGGTAAGTTCATCGATGTCTTCTGGGAATAGCTCGGCAGTTAATAGATAGGTAGGTATAGACGCTTTCAGCTTAACACCTTGCTTATCAACTACGATTACGTCTTCTTTTTCATCTAGCATGGTCGCATTCACCGCTTTTGCTATTCGCAAATACGCGACCAGTTCCTCCAACCCTGACGTCAACGGGTTTTCGTCTGCAAGCCTGGCAATCGACATCGGGCCGCGTTTTCTCAGGGTGTTAAGGATCTGATAAGCCACCAGCCTTACTTGAACAGCATCGAGACAATCAAGCACGTGAGCACTTGGTTCTCTTCTATTAGCGTTTTCTTCAACACCCGATGTATCGAGCTTGTCATCCGGGGTTCTTAATTTGATCGATTCAGGGGATTTAATTTCTATAGAACCTACAGGGAGACTAAGTCCCGTTTCTGTAGTCAAATCCAAACCTTCATCGCGCAGCAATACAGCTTGTCTTTCTAGCTTTGAAAGCAATCTATCAACCGCCTGATTTTCGGCAGCAGCGCCACTCTCTATATAGGAACGCAGGCTCTCTTCAGTACGCCGCCTGACACGAAAAACTCTTTCGCTCTCGCGACTCAGCTCACGCATAAGGTGACTAAGAAACTGATGCTGACTACTAGATAATTGCTGACCGATCGGTCTACTAAGAATGCTGCGGAGCTGCTCACGAAATTCCATTGAGCGGTTTTGATCACACAGCAACTGAAAAAAGCCTTCAAACGCACTTCCTGCTTCTGTAGTAGAAAGCAATGCTTCTCTTTCCATTACGGAGAGCAGCACATCCCCACGAGAGACGCCACCTTCTATAATATCAATCCTGAGTTCTCTATCTAGAGTCCTGATTTCGTCCTCTACACGACGAAAATCACCCGTCAGTACTGAAGCCAATTGATAGATCTGACGGATTCGCTCTCTTTGCTCAGATTCACTTAGAACTGAGATAACCCCAGCTTGAAGCGCCTCGATTTCACGTTGAATCTCTGCCTTTTTGCTTTCAAGCAAAGTCACTTTCTCATCAACGTTAGGGCTAATTGCAACCGCTAAGTCACGAACGGCTTCTTGAACAATACGCAAATGTGAGGCTGTTGTACCTGAATTGCGTTCATCGAGCCCTTTACAGAATCTAAGCGCTATTTCACTAGCGTCAGTTTTAGTCAGTGAATCATCCATTTCTCGTAACCAGCCATTCTTAATCCATTGATTTAGATAAGTGGCTGCCGACGTATCGGTTGGCCAAATGCCGAGCTCGCGGCTGCGTTCAATCTCAACATCCAACAAGATTCGAGCTCGACCATAGGGAACTTCACAGTCTTCCAAAAAGAGATCAGCAATGAACGCAAGGATATAAGGCGCATTATCGGCCTTTAACAACTTCCAAGCTGCGCTCTCGGCAAATAGCCGCCGGTACTTGGCTTGCAAACCTTGGAAGTTCAATCCTTTTCCCCCATACGAATCTCTCTTTACGGGCTGAGGCCACTGATTACTATAGAGCTGAACCCATCTATTGAAAAGCGCCCAAAAAATGAATGTCTACAAACTAACACAGCTAACTGCTCCTATTCACGGAGAGCGCTTCATCTGTCGGGAAATAATGCGAACGGCGGTGTTTAATTATATTGAGTGCGATTACAATCGCTGGCGACACTACAATGCCTGTAGTGGTCTCAGCTCGGAACAATTTGAAAATGAAAATCTCACTCAGGGCTGTGTCCACATTACGTGGGTAGGATCACAGCCCAAATTGTGATGAACCAAAAAAGTCCAGTATGCTTTTTAAGCAGCATTACTGGACTTTTTCATTTTATAAATATTTTGTCACCCGACAGTTATTTACCTTCGTTTTTTAAAAGTTACTCTACCGTAACGGATTTCGCCAGGTTACGTGGTTGGTCAACATCCGTGCCTTTAATCAGTGCGACGTGATAAGACAGCAGTTGCAACGGCACCGTGTAAAAGATTGGCGCAATCACTTCTTCTATGTGCGGCAGCGGAATAATTTTCATATTTTCGCTGCTGGTGAAACCAGCATCTTCATCAGCGAAGACATACAGTTCACCACCGCGTGCCCGAACTTCTTCGATGTTGGATTTCAATTTCTCCAACAGTTCGTTGTTCGGCGCTACCACCACTACCGGCATGTCCGCATCGATCAGCGCCAGCGGGCCGTGTTTCAGCTCGCCTGCCGCATAGGCTTCCGCGTGGATGTAAGAGATCTCCTTCAGCTTCAGCGCGCCCTCCATTGCGATCGGATACTGATCGCCACGGCCAAGGAACAGCGCATGGTGCTTGTCAGAGAAACCTTCTGCCAGAGATTCGATGAGCTTGTCCTGAGACAGCATCTGCTCAATACGCGCAGGCAGCGCCTGCAAACCATGAACGATGTCATGCTCAATCTGCGCATCCATACCACGCAGACGACCAACGCGAGCCACCAGCATCAGCAGAACGGTAAGCTGCGTAGTGAAGGCTTTGGTCGAGGCCACACCAATCTCTACGCCCGCTTTGGTCATCAGCGCCAGATCGGATTCACGCACCAGCGAGGAACCTGCAACGTTACAGATAGCCAGAGACCCCAGATAGCCCAGCTCTTTAGACAAACGCAGCGCCGCCAGCGTATCCGCCGTTTCACCGGACTGAGACAAGGTAATCATCAGGCTATTCTTACGTACGGCAGGCTTGCGATAGCGGAATTCTGAGGCGATTTCTACGTCGCACGGAATCCCCGCCAGCGCTTCAAACCAGTAGCGGGAAACCATACCAGAGTTGTAGGACGTCCCGCAGGCGATGATCTGAACGTGCTCAACCTTTGCCAGCAGTTCATCCGCTTTCGGGCCTAATTCAGAAAGATTGATCTCGCCGTGGCTGAAACGCCCTTCGAGGGTGTTCTTGATCGCCATCGGCTGTTCGTAGATCTCTTTCTGCATGTAGTGACGATACGCGCCTTTGTCACCGGCATCGTAATTCACTTTTGATTCAATTTCTTCGCGTGTAGCAAGCTGGCCGGCTTTATCAAACACGCGCACGTCACGGCGGGTGATTTCCGCGATGTCGCCTTCTTCCAGGAACATAAAGCGACGCGTTACGGGCAGCAGCGCCAGTTGATCGGAGGCAATAAAATTCTCACCAACACCACGGCCAATCACCAGCGGGCTACCAGAACGTGCAGCAACCAGTACGCTTGGATCACGGTTATCCAACACGACCATGCCATAGGCACCGCGTAGCTGTGGGATCACACGCTTAACAATATCAACCAGCGTTCCACCGTTCTGCTTCTGTTCAAAATGCACCAGATGGGCAACCACTTCCGTATCGGTTTCAGAAACAAAACGGTAGCCACGACCGATCATCAGTTCACGCAGCGGCTCATGGTTTTCGATAATGCCGTTATGGACGATAGTGATATGTTCAGAAACATGCGGATGTGCGTTTTCTTCAGAAGGTTCGCCGTGTGTTGCCCAGCGGGTATGGGCGATACCCGTACCACCGTGCAACTCATGCTCATCAGCGGCCTGAGACAGCACCTGCACTTTCCCCAGACGACGTAAACGAGCAACATGTCCTTCGCTATCAACAACTGCCAGACCCGCTGAGTCATAGCCGCGATACTCAAGGCGGCGTAAACCTTCCAACAAAATCTCAGCAACATCACGTTGCGCAACTGCGCCTACAATTCCACACATCGATGGTATTCCTATAAAAGTGACATATTGTGTCACCAGGGATGTCTTAGACCTGATTATTCCGGTTGTTCCGGGTTCCCCGAGCCTTGTAGAGAGTTGGGGATTATTATGTTTTGTTCTGTACTCTGGGAGACGCCAAAGCACAGGACAAAATGGCCTCCACAATAGGCAGAGGCATTAAAATACTATTTCTTTTTCACCGGACGCTGCCAGCCGGAAATATGCTGTTGTTTCACGCGGCTGATCACCAGCTCATTCTCTGCCACATCGCGCGTAACCGTCGTTCCCGCGCCGATTGTCGCGCCATTGGCTATGCTAACGGGCGCCACCAATTGACTATCCGAGCCGACAAACACGTCGTCGCCAATCACCGTTTTGTGTTTATTCGCACCGTCATAATTACAGGTGATCGTTCCCGCGCCAATATTAACACCGGAACCGATATCCGCATCCCCCAAATAGCTCAAGTGGCCTGCTTTTGATCCTTTACCTAAACGCGCCTTTTTCAATTCGACAAAGTTACCGACATGCGCGCCTTCAGCCAGCTCAGCGCCTGGGCGCAAACGGGCAAACGGGCCAACGGTACACTCTGCTTCTAACACCGCGTCTTCCAACACAGAGTAAGGGCTGATCTCACAATCGTCGCCAATGATGCTGTTTTTAATCACACAGCCTGCGCCGATTTTCACCCGGTTGCCTAGCTTAACATTGCCTTCTACGATGACATTGACATCAATCACCACATCGCGACCGTGAGTCAATTCGCCACGCAGATCAAACCGTGCCGGGTCGAGCAGCATGACACCAGCTAACAGCAGCTTGTCCGCCTGTTCACGTTGATAAACCCGCTCCAGCGCCGACAGTTGCAGACGGTTATTGATGCCCTCCACTTCACTCAGCCGCTCGGGATGAACCGCTTCAACGCGCTGGCCTTCTTCCGCCGCCATCGCAATAATATCGGTGATGTAAAATTCGCCCTGTGCGTTGTTGTTGTTCAAACGGCTTAGCCAGCGCTTCAAATCTTTGCCGTTGGCAATCAATATGCCAGTATTAATCTCGTTAATCTGGCGCTGTGCTTCGCTGGCATCTTTGTGCTCAACGATCCCGACTACAGCACCGTTCTCACGCACGATTCGCCCATAGCCCGTCGGATCGTCCAGTTTCACCGTCAACAGACCAATACCACCCTGCGGCTTAGCCTGACGTAAACGCCCTAGCGTTTGCGATGAAATCAGCGGCACATCGCCATACAGCATCAAGATATCTTCATCATCAGCAAAATGTGGAGCGGCTTGCTGCATCGCATGACCCGTTCCCAGTTGTTCCGCCTGTAGCACCCAGTTCAATGCCGGATCGGCCAATTCACGTTTTAGCAAATCACCGCCGTGACCATATACCAGATGAACGTGCTGTGCACCTGTTGTCATTGCCGCATTAATGACGTGCTGAACCATCGGCTTACCTGCCAGCTTATGTAACACCTTAGGAAGGTCGGAATACATGCGGGTTCCTTTACCCGCAGCAAGGATCACCACACTCATAGCACTATTCGACATAAGCATCCTGACAGTGCGAAGCCACCGCTCCGCAAGAATAAAAATGGCCAACCTGTTACGGCATGAATAACCAGAGTTTACCGAAACTCATGCATAACGCGGATACTTTTTGGTGAGTTTTTTCTGAAAATCTTGCACAACACGATGAATGCTCATGGCGGGAGAATGACGACCCCAAAAACCAGAAGTGGCACTGAGTTTCATAAAAAACAGACTTTGTTTTTAAGTATTTCCATTTGTGACGCAAGCAAAAGAAACAGCGTTTCATTTATAGCAATATACGCGGGCGAATAATTCAATAATGAAGGAGATACAATGAAACGTTGTTCTTCACCAAAATGTGACTCTTTACGGAAACACCGTTCTTCACGCCTCGCAGCCGTCGCGCTGACGAATGCATTACTCTTCAGCTTCAGTACACACGCCGCGACAGAATCAACACCTGTCTGGCACGGAATGGCTTTTGGTCAGTCGACAGATGTGAACTTCTCATCCAATGTCCTGCCGGAAAAAATTGGCGTTAACGACGTCACCATTAACGGCAAGAAATTAGCGCCGGGGGATAAGGCAGATTTGTCCGCACCGATCACGATCGAGAGTCGCGGCGGAAAGATTGCTAACACCCATGACGGACTGACATTCTTCTATACGCAGTTGCCTGCCAATGTGAACTTTACGCTTCAGTCTGATATTACCGTGGAACAATTTGGGCCAGAAAACGGTGCCAAACCTGCGGCTCAGGAAGGGGCGGGGATTCTGGTACGCGATATTATCGGCGTACCGCGTCAGGAACCGCTGAAAGAAGGGTATGAAGAATTCCCTGCCGCATCCAACATGGTGATGAATGCCATCATGACGCAGGATAAAAAGTCTCATACCGAAGTCAAACTACAGGCGATTTTACGTAATGGCGTCACGCAACCGTGGGGCAACGCAGGCGCGAAGATTACCAAAACCAGCTATCAGGAAAATGTGAATCTGGAGCAAACGCCCACCTTCCGCCTGAAACTGGAGCGTACCAACGACGGCTTCATTACCTCTTATGCGCCGAAAGGCACAGATAACTGGGTCTCGAAAGAAGTCAAAGGCGCGGACGTTGTTACCAAGTTGGATAAAGACCACTACTACGTCGGTTTCTTTGCTTCTCGTAACGCCAAAATCACCGTCAGCAATGCACAGTTGACGACGACAGCAGCCCAAACCAAAGCGTCACCGGAGTTTAAGGCTAAGGTTTATGATCCTCTGCTCCAGGTGATGTCATCACCGAAAACCACCAGCGAACACTATGTCGTGCAGGCGAAAGTCAATTACAACGGCACGATAACCGTATCACAAGACGGTAAGTCACTGGGTGATGCCAAGCAGGTAAAAGCAGGCGAGATGTTCTCTCTGCCAGCGAAAATTGCCGGTAATAGCGCTGAATTCAAACTCGCTTATCAGCCTGCGGAAGGGGATGATAAAGCGGTAAAAGAAAGTACGTTCAAGGTTGAAAAAGTGGCCTATGCAGACGCTAAAAATCTGTATGTTTCACCACAAGGCTCAGCCAGCAATGATGGCAGTAAAAATGCACCGCTCGATTTTGCCAGCGCCGTCGCCGCTCTGCCAGCAGGCGGTACCATTTGGCTCAGCGACGGCGATTACAGCGCGTCAGAAATTCCTGTCAGCGCCAGCGGCCAGCAAAAAGCCGTCAAAAACCTGTTTACTGTCGGTAATAAAGCCGTCATTCATGGCCTGCAACTGAAAGCGAGCCATTGGCATGTTAAAGGGATTGAAATCACAGAGAAACCGTTCCGTATCGAGGGGAGCTACAACACCATCGAACGCGTTCTGGCGCATCACGCTGACGATACCGGTATTCAGGTAACCTCAACGGCCGATGTAGGCAGACCACTGTGGGCCAGCCATAACCTGATCCTGAACTCAGAATCTCACAGCAACCAAGACCCAGGCAAGATTAACGCCGACGGTTTTGCGGTGAAAATGCGTGTGGGTGAAGGCAACGTGATTCGCGGTGCGTTCTCGCACAATAACGTCGATGACGGCTTCGACCTGTTTAACAAAATTGAAGACGGCGCAAACGGCGTTGTGGTGATCGAGAATTCAATTGCCATGAACAACACCAGCAACGGCTTCAAAATGGGTGGAGAAGGTCAGCCGGTGGCGCATCAGGTTAAACACAGCATTGCTGTGGGTAACAAACTTGATGGTTTCACCGACAACTTCAACCCTGGCGCCTTGATCGTTG
Source organism: Pectobacterium sp. A5351 (assembly GCF_028335745.1). NCBI lineage: Bacteria > Pseudomonadati > Pseudomonadota > Gammaproteobacteria > Enterobacterales > Pectobacteriaceae > Pectobacterium > Pectobacterium sp. A5351. The sequence goes on along the minus strand of NZ_CP116477.1, from coordinate 4,357,932 downwards.
AAGACAACATCGCGTTAGATAACGAACGCTTTAACTTTATTTTCCGCCCAAGCCCTTACTCTGGCCCGGAAAAACAAGGCGTCTTCAAGAACAACATTTCACTGAAGACCAAAGCGGGTAAATATGATGATGCGGTTGTCGGCAATATCGATAACACCAACTATTTCATCAAAGGCGACCGCTCTGTTAACGCGCAAGGTAAGGAAATCACCGTAAATAACTTCGTATCGGTAGCCATCCCTGAGACGTTTACGCGTGATGCCAAAGGCAATCTGGTACTTGGCGACTTTCTGAAGAAAAAATAAGTCACTTCAAATAAACCCCGCCTAATAAGGTGGGGTTGCTAATAAAACGCGTCGAGCGCGGTAGTAACGGATAGATCGTAAAGACGCTGTAAACACATCCATGTGCGCTCGGCTTGCGCAGATATGAATCTCATTCCTGAGATTCACCCTTGCAGGGCCGTCGCTAGCGACGTTCAAAAACGTTCCTGACGTTTTTGTCCCTGGCGCAAACGCTTTACTCTTCTATTCCGTTACTACCGTTTTCGTTCGGTAAATAGGTTTGTCTACGATCTGAATGCCTGCTCTTGCAGTAATGCTGATCAGTTAAGGATCAGTTGAACGATCCAATAGCTGTGTAAGAATCCGGAAATGTTCTTCATTTCCGGATTTTTTATGCGTATTTCTCAGGCCATCGACCTCGTTTCACGTTACGACTCGACCCGTAACCCTTTGACTTCTCTTGGCGACTTTCTTGACCCAGAACTTATTGCTCGTTGCCTTGCTGAGTCCGGCGTGGTCACCCTGCGTAAACGCCGTCTTCCTCTCGAAATGATGGTCTGGTGCATTGTCGGCATGGCGCTTGAACGTAAGGAGCCGCTTCATCAGATTGTCAATCGGCTGGATATTATGCTGCCCGGTAACCGTCCCTTTGTTGCTCCCAGCGCGGTTATCCAGGCCCGCCAGCGACTCGGAAGTGATGCCGTTCGACGGGTGTTCACGCACACTGCTCACTTGTGGCACAACGCTGTGGCACATCCTCACTGGTGTGGATTGACGTTACTGGCGATGGATGGCGTCGTCTGGCGCACACAGGAAACACCTGAAAATGATGCCGCCTTCCCGCGCCAGACTTACTGCGGCCAACCTGGCCCCTACCCGCAGGTCAAAATGGTCTGTCAGATGGAGCTGACCAGCCATCTGATAACCGCCGCAGCCTTCGGTACGATGAAAGACAGCGAATATACCCTGGCTGAGCAACTGATAGACCAGACCGCAGATAATACGCTGACGCTGCTCGATAAAGGGTATTACTCATTAGGGTTACTGAATGCCTGGAAGCGTGCGGGAGAACACCGACACTGGATGATACCGCTTAAGAAAGGTACCCGTTACGAGGAGGTCCGGAAACTGGGAAAAGGCGATCATCTGGTACAGTTGAAAACGACGCCACAATCCCGCAAAAAATGGCCGGGACTGAGTACAGAAGTGACAGCCCGATTACTGACCTATAGCCGTAAAGGCAAAACCTATCAGTTACTGACCTCGATGACCGATGGCATGCGTTATCCGGGAGGTGAAATGGTTGAGCTTTACAGTCACCGTTGGGAAATCGAGTTGGGTTACCGTGAAATCAAACAGACAATGCAACTGAGCAGGCTGGCACTGAGAAGCAAAAAACCGGAACTTGTGGAGCAGGAGTTATGGGGTGTGCTGCTGGCGTATAATCTGGTGCGTTATCAGATGATTAAAATGGCCAGTCAACTGAAAGGTTACTGGCCAAATCAGCTGAGCTTCTCAGAATCCTGCGGGCTGGTCATGAGAATGTTGATGACGCTTCAGGGCGCATCGCCGGGTCGTATCCCTGAGCTACTGCGAGATCTGGAAAGTATGGGGCAGATGGTGAAGCTGCCGATAAGAAGGGAAAGAGCCTTTCCGAGAGTAGTGAAAGAGAGACCTTATAAATATCGAAAAGCTGAGAAAAAATGCCAGTCAGTTGCTTAACTGACTGGCATTACTGCTCTTGCAGGCATTTTTTATCTCGGCGTATAACATATGCTAAAATGCTAAAATACAAAAAGGCCAGTCAGTGTGAACTGACTGGCCTTCAATTATTGCAAGCTTATCTGTTACATCGCTTTTCTGGTCAGCTCGATAACGCGCAGCTTCGCAATCGCTTTGCTCAGCTCTGCTGAAGCCTGAGCATAATCCACATCACCATGTGAATTGCGGATATGATCTTCAGCTTTGCGTTTCGCTTCCAACGCACGGGCTTCATCCAAATCCTGCCCACGGATAGCGGTATCAGACAGCACGGTAACGGTATTTGGTTGCACCTCAAGGATGCCGCCAGAAAGATAAATATACTCTTCCTCACCGTGCTGCTTAACGATACGAACCATACCAGGCTTAATGGCAGTAAGCAGAGGGGCATGTCCCGGATAAATACCCAGTTCGCCTTCGCTCCCCGTTACCTGGATCTTCTGCACCAGACCGGAGAACATTTGCTGTTCTGCACTCACGACATCCAGATGGTAAGTCATAGCCATGTCACCCTCCTACAAGGCGTTACAGTTTCTTGGCTTTTTCCACGACTTCGTCAATGGAACCAACCATGTAGAACGCCTGCTCTGGCAGGTGGTCGTATTCGCCTTCCATAATCCCTTTAAAGCCACGAATGGTGTCTTTCAGGGCAACGTATTTACCTGGAGAACCGGTAAATACTTCCGCTACGAAGAACGGCTGTGACAGGAAGCGCTGAATTTTACGTGCACGAGATACCACCAACTTGTCTTCTTCAGACAGCTCGTCCATACCCAGAATCGCGATGATGTCTTTCAGTTCCTGATAACGTTGCAGAATAGACTGCACGCCACGGGCAACATCATAGTGTTCCTGACCAACAACCAACGGATCCAACTGACGGCTGGTGGAGTCCAGCGGGTCAACGGCTGGGTAGATACCCAGAGACGCGATCTGACGGCTCAGTACCACGGTTGCATCCAAGTGAGCAAAGGTGGTGGCTGGAGATGGGTCAGTCAAGTCATCCGCAGGAACGTAAACGGCCTGAACGGAGGTGATAGAACCGGTTTTGGTTGAAGTGATACGTTCTTGCAGAACGCCCATCTCTTCCGCCAGCGTCGGCTGATAACCTACCGCAGAAGGCATACGACCCAGCAGTGCGGATACTTCCGTACCGGCCAGGGTATAACGGTAGATGTTATCGACGAACAGCAGTACGTCACGGCCTTCATCACGGAATTTTTCCGCCATGGTCAGACCGGTCAGTGCTACGCGCAGACGGTTACCTGGTGGCTCATTCATCTGGCCATAAACCAGTGATACTTTGTCGATTACGTTGGAATCGGTCATTTCGTGGTAGAAGTCGTTACCTTCACGGGTACGTTCACCCACGCCTGCAAACACGGAGTAACCGGAGTGCTCGATCGCGATGTTACGGATCAGCTCCATCATGTTTACGGTTTTACCTACGCCCGCACCACCGAACAGACCCACTTTACCGCCCTTGGCAAACGGACACATCAGGTCGATAACCTTGATGCCGGTTTCCAGCAGCTCTTGTGAGTTTGACAGCTCTTCATAGCTCGGAGCAGCGCGGTGAATAGCCCAACGCTCTTCTTCGCCGATGTCGCCTTTCATGTCGATGGGTTCACCCAACACGTTCATGATACGACCCAGCGTTGCTTTACCTACCGGCACTTCGATCGGGTGGTCCAGGTTATTCACGTTCAACCCGCGACGCAGACCGTCAGAAGAACCCATTGCGATACAGCGAACAATACCGCCGCCCAACTGCTGCTGCACTTCCAGCACCAGTTTCTCAGCGCCGTTCTCTACCTCAAGCGCATCGTACACCTTTGGTACGGCATCTTGCGGGAACTCGACGTCCACCACGGCGCCGATTACCTGGATAATCTTTCCAGTAGCCATCTTGAATCCTCTACGTAATTCGACAATACGTAATTCGTAAACCTGCTTTAAACCGCGGAGGCTCCCCCGACGATTTCGGTGAGTTCCTGAGTAATGCTGGCCTGACGAGCTTTGTTGTATACCAACTGCAGCTCTTTGATCAGGCTACCGCCGTTATCGGTCGCGGCTTTCATCGCAACCATTCGCGCGGCCTGCTCACTAGCCAGATTTTCTACGACGCCCTGATAAACCTGAGATTCCACATAACGGCGCAGCAGGGTATCCAGCAGCGACTTAGGATCGGGTTCATACAGGTAATCCCAGGATTTCTTCTTCAACTCACCGTCATCCGAAGGCGGTAACGGTAACACTTGAACAACAAGCGGTTCCTGAGACATGGTATTGATAAACTTGTTGCTTACGATATACAGCTTGTCCAGACGACCTTCGTCGTAGGCTTGCAGCATAACTTTAACCGGACCGATCAATTCTGATACGGAAGGGTTGTCTCCCATACCGGTAACCTGAGCAACAATGTTTCCGCCTACCGAACCGAAGAAAGAAACCGCTTTGGACCCAATCAGCGCTAAATCAGTTTCAACGCCTTTGTCACTCCAGGATTTCATATCAGCCAGCAGCTTCTTGAACAGGTTAATGTTCAAACCACCGCACAGGCCACGGTCAGTAGACACCACCAGATACCCAACGCGCTTAACATCGCGTTCTTCCAGGTACGGGTGTTTATATTCCAGATTTCCTAACGCAAGGTGACCAATCACATTGCGTATGGTTTCCGCATAAGGACGGCTGGCCGCCATACGATCCTGCGATTTACGCATTTTGGAAGCGGCGACCATTTCCATTGCTTTGGTGATCTTCTGCGTATTTTGGACGCTTGCGATCTTACTACGTATCTCTTTTGCGCCGGCCATCTTTGCTTCTCCTCAAAGCCTTGCGGCCTGCTTTACAGCAGGCCACCGGGCGTTACCAGGACTGGGTTGCCTTAAAAGTATCGAGGATGCCTTTAAATTTGCCCTCGATCTCATCGTTATAAGCGCCAGTCTGGTCGATTTGTTGCAGAAGTTCGCCATGCTCACGATCGGCGTAAGCCAGCAGTGCCGCTTCAAAGCTACCGACTTTCGACAGCTCAACATCTTCCAGATAACCACGTTCTGCCGCAAACAGAACCAGAGACTGCTGTGCGACAGACATCGGCGCATACTGTTTCTGTTTCAACAGCTCGGTCACTTTCTGACCGTGGCTCAACTGCTTACGGGTTGCATCATCAAGATCGGAAGCGAACTGAGAGAATGCTGCCAGCTCACGGTACTGTGCCAGTGCGGTACGAATACCACCGGACAGTTTCTTCATGATCTTGGTCTGTGCTGCACCACCCACACGGGATACGGAGATCCCTGGGTTAACCGCAGGACGAATACCGGCGTTAAACAGGTTGGATTCCAGGAAGATCTGACCATCGGTAATAGAAATTACGTTAGTCGGAACGAACGCAGAAACGTCACCCGCTTGCGTTTCGATGATCGGCAGAGCGGTCAACGAACCGGTTTTCCCCTTCACTTCACCCTTGGTGAATGCTTCAACGTAATCAGCGTTAACACGCGATGCACGCTCCAGCAAACGGGAGTGGAGATAGAAAACGTCACCAGGATAAGCTTCACGGCCTGGCGGACGACGGAGCAGCAGAGAAATCTGACGATAAGCAACGGCCTGTTTGGACAGGTCATCATAAATAATCAGCGCATCTTCACCGCGGTCACGGAAGTACTCGCCCATCGCACAACCGGCATACGGTGCCAGATATTGCAGAGCGGCAGACTCAGACGCGGTAGCGACGACGACAATGGTGTTTTCCAGTGCGCCATGCTCTTCCAGTTTACGCACCACGTTAGAAATCGTGGAGGCTTTCTGGCCGATAGCGACGTACACACATTTGATGCCGGAATCACGCTGGTTGATGATGGCGTCGATAGCCAGAGCAGTTTTACCTGTCTGACGGTCACCGATAATCAGCTCACGCTGACCACGACCGATTGGAATCATGGCGTCAACAGACTTATAGCCCGTTTGTACAGGCTCATCAACGGACTGACGTTCGATTACGCCAGGCGCAATCGCTTCAACCGCAGAGAAACCGTCATGATCCAGTGCGCCTTTACCGTCAATCGGTGCGCCCAGCGTGTTGACCACACGACCCAGCAGGCCACGGCCAACCGGAACTTCAAGAATACGGCCGGTGCATTTTACTTTCATGCCTTCAGCCAGATCCGCATACGGACCCATAACTACCGCACCAACGGAGTCGCGCTCCAGGTTCAGTGCGATCGCATAACGGTTACCCGGCAGAGAGATCATCTCTCCCTGCATCACGTCTGCCAGACCGTGGACACGGATGATTCCGTCGCTGACGGAAACAATAGTACCTTCATTGTGAGCTTCGCTCACCACATTGAACTGAGCAATGCGCTGCTTGATCAGTTCGCTGATTTCGGTGGAATTCAGTTGCATGCTCCAGTCCCCTTAAGACTGCAAGACGTCTGCCAGACGTTCCAGACGACCGCGAATGCTGCCATCTATCACCATATCGCCCGCGCGAATAACCACGCCGGCCATGACAGACTTATCAATTTTGCAATTCAGCTTCACTTTGCGTGACAGACGTTTTTCCATAGCGGCAGCGATCTTTGATTGCTGCTGCTCACTCAACGTGCTGGCAGAAATCACATCGACGTCAACCGTCGATTCCAGTGCTGCCCGCAGTTGAATAAATTGTTCCAGTACTTCAGGAAGTACCGGTAAACGTCCGTTTTCGGCCATCACCCTAATCAGGTTCTGACCGGCTTCATCAAGTTGATCACCACAAACGGCAATAAACGTTTTCGCCAGCTCAATCGGTGCAACCGCACCGGAAAGCAGCTCGGCAATCTGCTCATTGCGCGCTACTTCGGCCGAAAACGCCAGCATGTTCTGCCAGCGATCCAAGGCCTGATTCTCAACCGCAAAGTCAAAAGCTGCTTTGGCGTAGGGGCGAGCTACCGTGACAAATTCAGACATCAGCCCCTCCCTCCTTACAGTTCAGCGACCAGTTTATCAACGATGTCGCTGTTAGCAGCTTCATCCACGGAACGTTCAATAATTTTCTCGGCACCGGCAATCGCCAATACGGCAACTTGCTTACGCAGCTCTTCACGAGCGCGTTTACGTTCGGCTTCGATTTCAGCCTGCGCCTGCGCCACAATCTTGTTACGTTCAGCTTCCGCTTCAGCTTTCGCCTCATCCAGGATCTGAGCTCGGCGTTTGTTCGCCTGCTCGATGATAACCTGAGCATCCGCTTTGGCTTTCTTCAGTTGATCTGTCGCATTGGCCTGAGCCAAGTTCAAATCTTTTTTGGCACGTTCAGCAGAAGCAAGACCGTCAGCAATTTCTTTCTGACGTTTCTCGATGGCTGCCATCATCGGCGGCCATACATACTTCATGCAGAACCAGACAAACAGGACGAACGCAATGGCCTGGCCGAGGATTGTTGCATTAATATTCACAGCACAATGCCTCTTTCAAAGTTAAATAAGTTGATGTTTTAACCTCAGCAGAAAACATTCTGCTTAGGCCACCGCAAACATCACATACAGCCCCAGACCAACAGCGATCATCGGGATGGCGTCAACCAGACCCATGACGATAAAGAACTGTGTACGCAGTAAAGGAATCAGGTCAGGCTGACGAGCAGCACCTTCCAAGAATTTACCACCCAGAATGCCGATACCGATCGCAGCACCGATTGCCGCCAAACCCATCATTAACGCGGCAGCCATGTACAGCAGATCCACACTCAGGTTTTCCATGACAGTCTCCAGTTTGTTTCAGTTAAAAACGTTATTTGTTGAAAGAAAATCAATGCTCTTCAGATGCCATCGAGAGATAAACAACCGTCAGAACCATGAAAATAAAAGCCTGAAGCGTAATAATCAAAATGTGGAAAATAGCCCAAGGCACATTTAACAGCCATTGTGACCACCACGGCAACAGACCGGCAATCAGGATGAAGATCAACTCACCCGCATACATATTGCCAAACAGTCGCAAGCCTAAGGAAATAGGTTTGGACAGCAGGCTGACACCTTCAAGAATCAGGTTAATAGGAATAAATACTGGATGGTTGAACGGCTGCATGGTCAGTTCTTTAACAAAACCACCGAGACCCTTCATTTTGATGCTGTAGAACAGAACCAGGATAAACACCCCAAGCGCCATCGACAGCGTAATGTTCACGTCAGCTGTCGGCACGGCACGCAGATAAGCATGCGCCGGATCGTATCCCAGCAGACTATAGATACCTGCCCAGGCTTGCGGCAACAGATCGATAGGCAGCAGGTCCATCAGGTTCATCAGGAAAACCCAGACGAAAATGGTCAGCGCCAAAGGAGCAATCAGTTTGCTTTTGCCATGGAACATATCGCGCACGGTACCATCAACGAAACCGATTATCAGTTCGACGGCCGTTTGCAGCTTACCTGGCACACCGCTGGTCGCATGTTTAGCTACGCGGCGAAAGATAACCAGAAAGAGGATCCCAAGAGCGATGGAGAAAAACATCGAATCGACGTTGATCGACCAAAAACCCGTCCCTACCTGCAAATGCTGCAAGTGGTGACCGATATACTCTTGCGGAGTAGAGATTTCTCCAGCAGCCATGATGTCTCTTACCCTTTTGTTGTTAATTACGGCAACGATTAATTACGGCCGGTGCCACGATCTGCATAACCAGCACCGATAAATAAGTCAGGCCAAGCGGAAAGAATGCCGCTTTAAACACGCCTAACGCCACCACTAACAGTGCAATGGTGATAAATACCTTAAGCGCCTCGCCAATTGCGAATGACCAAGCCACACGCCCATCAGCAGGCTTGTGTGACTGGTGACGCAAGGCAAATAGCACAAACAAGACATTCGGCAACCAGGCTGCCAATCCTCCACCTAACGCAGAAGCGGCAGCATTGACGCTATTGAGGCTGAAAGCAGCACTCAACAAAGCAAAAGTCACTAACTGTAACAACAGTAGCCTGAAGGCCACTTTTCCGCTGTAAAGGGATACAGGCATGACGTTTGCTCTCTCCGTACCTTTTCAGAGGTATACCGAATGACGTATAAAACTGCCTTTACACCATTGAGTCAAGCAGCAAAAAACGAGCAAATTATACGGGTCATACCTGCGAATTCAATCGATAAGTAGCGAAAAGGTGAACAATTATTTAAATTTCTTTCTGAAGCCCCATTTTTACTAACAATCATCCCCGTTCATGATTGGTGTAATTAATTTCTAAAGGCCTCTAATCTGTGATGCGACTCACACAAAAGATTTTACGACTATTTATAACAGAACGTATTTTTTTTGCCCCCAGCAAAAAAAATCATTTATTTTATTAATTTTCAATAATTTAAAACAACCACCATTCGAAAAGCACAACAAAAAACCTTTCAACTGCCTATTGACATTATTGATATCGTTTTTTTACTCAATTAACACAAAAATAACACCATTTTGATGCCGATGATTTATTTTCGTTCGTTATTATTCAGTGCGAAAGCAAAAGGACGACGCCGAAAAAACGAAGATGTAAAATTTCAGTGATCGTGATGCATTCTGGAACGCTGCCACCGATAAACGAGGTGGCAACGTCACACGCAATATTTAGTTATAATTTTTTTGATAAAAAACAAAATTAGTTTGGTTTAAGCACGACCAAATGGCGCTCACCTTCCAGTTCGGGAACCGATAAGCGAACAACCTGATCCAATAGGACACCTTGTGGCAAGGATGACAATTCATTCTCTGGAAGTACGCCTTTTAGCGCATAAAACCGCCCTGTTGGTCTGGCCGGAAGATGACTACACCAGCTAATCATGTCCTGCAAAGAAGCAAATGCCCGGCTGATTACGCCATCAAAAGGCGGTTCTGCCGGAAATTCCTCAACGCGACTCTGCACTGGCGTAATATTTTCAAGCTGTAGTTCATGCTGTACCTGACGCAGGAAACGTACGCGCTTACCCAGGCTATCCAGCAAGGTAAAATGCGACTCAGGGCGAACGATCGCCAATGGAATTCCTGGCAATCCAGGCCCCGTTCCCACATCGATAAAACGCTGTCCGTGTAAATGCGGCTCAACCACGATGCTGTCCATGATGTGTCGGATAAGCATTTGCTGTGGATCGCGTACAGACGTCAGGTTATAGGCCTTATTCCACTTATTCAGCATATCAACATACTGTATCAGAAGATTTTTTTGCTTATCTGAAATCACAATACCAGCCGCATTGAGCAGATTATCGAGTGTGTTACGCACAATAAGATCCCGATGAGAAATATGAGGTTAATAATAAAAATAGCCGGATAACCGGCTATTTAGGGGATAAGTTTACCGTAAATCAGGCGCTGCGGCGCAGTAGACCCTGTTTTTTAAGCCAAATCAGCAGAATGGAGATCGCCGCAGGCGTAATGCCGGAGATCCGTGAGGCTTGGCCGATAGATGAAGGCTTGTGATCGTTCAGCTTGGCGATAACTTCATTAGACAACCCGCTAACCTGCTTGTAATCCATATCGGCAGGTAGCAGCGTATTTTCATTACGCAGTTGTTTCTCAATTTCATCCTGCTGACGGGCAATATACCCTTCGTATTTAACCTGAATTTCAACCTGTTCAGCTGCCTGCTCATCGGTCAATCCCGGAGCGAACAGCGGCAGCGTAGTAAGCTGAACGTAATCGACTTCCGGCCGGCGTAGCAGCTCTTCACCATTCGCTTCACGTGACAACGGCGTTTTCAGCAGTGAGTTAATTTGATCTAACTGCTCAGATTGCGGATGCACGTGAATATCGCGCAGGCGCTGACGCTCTTTTTCAATGCTTTCGAGCTTCTCGTTGAAACGTGCCCAGCGATGATTGTCAACCATCCCCAGTTCACGGCCGATTTCAGTCAAACGCAGATCGGCGTTATCTTCGCGCAGCATCAGGCGATATTCAGCACGTGACGTAAACATACGGTAGGGTTCTTTCGTACCCAGTGTACAGAGATCGTCAACCAGCACGCCAAGATAGGCTTGATCGCGACGCGGTGACCAACCTTCCTTATCGGCAGCCAATCGAGCTGCATTCAGACCTGCCAGCATGCCCTGTGCTGCGGCTTCTTCATAACCTGTTGTCCCGTTGATCTGTCCGGCAAAGAACAAACCATGAATAAATTTGTTTTCCAGCGTAGGTTTCAGATCGCGAGGATCGAAGAAATCGTACTCAATCGCATAACCAGGACGAACGATGCAGGCATTTTCCATCCCTGCCATTGAGCGAACAATCTGCCACTGGACGTCAAACGGCAAACTGGTTGAGATCCCGTTAGGATAAATTTCGTTGCTGGTCAGTCCTTCAGGCTCAAGAAAGATCTGATGCGTATTTCGATCGGCAAAGCGCATGACCTTGTCTTCGATCGATGGACAATAGCGTGGGCCGATCCCTTCGATGATTCCGGCATACATCGGGCTACGATCCAGATTATTACGGATCACATCATGAGTTTTCTCGTTGGTATGCGTGATATAGCACGGCATTTGCGCTGGATGCTGGTTCGCATTACCCAAGAATGAGAAAACCGGCATCGGGTTATCACCGTGTTGTTGAGCCAACACGCTAAAATCGATAGTTCTTGCATCAATACGTGGCGGAGTACCGGTCTTCAGGCGGTTGACGCGCAGAGGCAGTTCACGCAGGCGACGCGCGAGTGGAATGGAAGGCGGATCGCCTGCGCGTCCACCGCTGTAGTTATCCAGCCCAATGTGAATTTTGCCGTCGAGGAAAGTGCCTACCGTTAATACCACGGCTTTCGCACGAAATTTTAGTCCCATTTGGGTAACTGCACCGACGACACGATCGTTTTCCACAATCAGATCATCAACAGCCTGCTGGAAGATCATCAGGTTTGGCTGATTCTCCAGCGCGGTGCGAACAGCCTGACGATAGAGCACGCGATCCGCTTGTGCACGTGTTGCTCTGACCGCGGGGCCTTTACTGCTGTTTAGTATCCTAAACTGTATACCTGCCTGATCGACGGCACGCGCCATCAACCCTCCCATGGCATCGATCTCTTTAACCAGATGGCCTTTTCCAATACCGCCAATCGCTGGGTTACAAGACATTTGTCCCAGCGTATCAATATTGTGTGTGAGTAAAAGCGTCTGTTGGCCCATTCGGGCAGAAGCCATCGCTGCTTCTGTTCCCGCATGACCGCCACCGATGACGATGACGTCAAATGGATCTGGATAAAACATGGTACTGCTCCTCGCACTATTGCGAATGATGAGTGGCGAACGATTGTTATTTGCCCTGGGATGGGGATTCTACTCAACTTTGAGCCAACGACCAAGTCCGTTGGATCCTCGTTAATTAAAGAAAGATCTTTTTATTTAAAGATCTCTTTATTAGATCTCTTATTAGGATCGTCATGTTATGTGGATAAGTGATTATTCATATTAAAGATCAACAGAATGGCGTTGATCCTTACCTGTGAATGATCGGTGATCCTAGCCAGTATAAGCTGGGATCTTAATGCGGGTTTATGCACAGGACAAAAAACATACTTGGGTTGTTATTGGGATAACTACGGCTTTTACACCTGAATTAAGCATAGTTATCCACATTCAACTGCCGAATATTTCATCTTATTTGAGTAAATCAACCCACGATCCTAGCCATTCTTCAGCCGGATCTTCAGGAATCTGATGCTGGGTGATGTCGATCTCAAGGATTTCACCGATCCTTTTCGCCCCTAACTGGGTTAGCACACGATCCGCTGTTTGGATCGCGCCACAGAACGTATCGTACTCTCTGCTACCGATCCCTATCGCACCGAAGCTCACCTGAGAAAGATCGGGCTTCTGCTGTTCTAACTGATCAAACAGCGCTTTCAGGTTATCAGGAAACTCCCCTGCGCCGTGGGTGGACGTTACCACCAGCCATACACCGCTTTCAGGCAGTGCATCAAGCCCAGGACCGTGCAGAAGTTCAGTGGAAAAATCATCCTTCTCCAGCAGTTCAGCCAAATGCTCTGCGACGTATTCGGCGCTGCCAAGGGTACTGCCACTGATCAAGGTAATGTCTGCCATAGCGATCCCATCCGATAAAAGACGGGACATTGTACGCTGTGATCTGGCTGGGATCTACCTGTGGATAATATGGGTATAGGAAAAAAGCATTACGGCGTGATCGTCCGCATGATGGGGTTTTGCAGGGAGATGAGTGTTTCCGTGGACTGAATTTCATCAATTGTTTGGATCTTGTTGATAAGTACATGTTGCAGCGCTTCTATCGAGCGGCACATGACCTTAATAAAGATGCTGTAATGCCCGGTTGTGTAATAGGCTTCGACCACTTCTTCCAGATTGTTCAGCTTCTCCAGCGCCGAAGGATAATCTTTGGCGCTTTTCAGAATGATGCCGATAAAGCAGCACACGTCATAGCCCAGCTGTTTCGGGTTCACGTCCAGACGCGTGCCGACAATGATGCCCGCCTGTTTCATTTTCTCCACCCGAACGTGGATGGTTCCCGGACTGACAGAAAACTGTTTTGCCAGTTCGGCATAGGGGGTGCGCGCATTTTCCATTAAGGCGGAAAGAATGCCGCGATCGAGATTATCGATCTGATAAATTTCTGCCACTTTGAGCCTCCTATTTTAGCGAATAATGATTTTATACCGCGATAAAATGACGGATTAAAAGCACAAGAGCAATTTATTCATAAGATTATTGAATGGCTAGCGGTTTTTATTGCTTAATGAATAACTAAATACGATGAATAAGAGACGCGGCAATGAAAAAGCAGTACATCGAAAAACAGCAGCAAATCAGCTTCGTTAAATCTTTCTTCTCCAGCCAACTGGAGCAGCTTCTGGGATTGATTGAAGTCCAGGCACCGATTCTTAGCCGTATCGGTGATGGTACGCAGGATAACTTGTCCGGTACGGAAAAAGCGGTACAGGTTAAGGTGAAAGCCCTGCCAGATGCCACCTTTGAAGTGGTGCACTCACTGGCGAAATGGAAACGTAAAACGCTGGGCGCGTATGATTTTAGCAGCGGGGAAGGCATTTATACCCATATGAAGGCGCTGCGCCCGGACGAAGATCGTTTGAGCCCGATCCACTCGGTTTATGTCGATCAGTGGGACTGGGAGTGCGTGATGGGAGACGGCGAGCGTCATGCAGAGTACCTGAAATCGACAGTTACGCGTATTTATCAGGGGATCAAAGCGACAGAGGCTGCTGTACATCAGGCGTTTGGCATTCAGCCTTTCCTGCCGGAACAAATTCATTTTGTGCATACCGAAACGTTGCTGAAGCGCTATCCCGATCTGGATGCCAAAGGGCGTGAGCGAGCCATTGCGAAAGAACTGGGGGCCGTTTTTCTGATAGGAATTGGCGGCAAGCTGTCCAGTGGGCACTCTCACGATGTGCGTGCGCCTGATTATGATGACTGGACGACACCAGGCGAGCAGGAACTGGCGGGTCTGAACGGCGATATCGTCGTATGGAACCCGGTTCTGAACGATGCGTTTGAAATTTCATCTATGGGTATTCGTGTGGATGCAGAGGCTCTCACTCGCCAACTGGCACTGACGCAGGATGAAGAACGACTGAAGCTGGAATGGCATCAGGCGCTGCTACGCGGCGAAATGCCGCAAACGATCGGCGGGGGAATCGGTCAGTCTCGCCTGGTCATGCTGCTGCTGCAATTGTCGCACATTGGTCAGGTTCAGTGTGGCGTTTGGCCACAGCCGCTGCGTGAGTCGGTTTCCGGCCTGCTTTAATAAGCCTTGCCGTGCTGCCAGCGACGCATTAAGCGGCTTTTTAACCCGGTATCAAAGCGCCAGATATGGTCAAAGATGTGCATGATACCGGGTTTGCCATGATCGGACATCGCTACAGCATGGAAACGATGCTGTAGCTGCGTCTGACGGCTTTTCACCTTATTTACCACCTCATCCGGCAAGCGCTGGGCGATAAAATCCGAAATCACCACCGCGTCTGCATCATGCCAGAGCGCATCGTCCATCTTATCCAACAACGCCGACAGACAGGCGCTCATATCCGTGCCGCCACGGAATGACTGACTGAGAAAACGTATCGCCTGTTCTAATCCGTCCGCGGAAGTCAGTTCATATTGCACCACGCCCGTGGAAAACAGCATGACGTAGCAGCGGCGGTTGTCGGCGAGCGCGATGCGCATCAGCGCCAGACAGAAGGCTTTGGCACAGCGTTCGTTAAAGCCGCCCATGGAGCCTGACGTGTCAACGCAGACAATAAACGGGCCACGCGGCTGTTGTTCATTCTGTTGATGAACAACAGGGCGCTCGGTGATTTTTTCGCGCCAGCTCTCGCCCTGTAAGCGGTAGGTCAGTAGACGATGCTCTAAGAGGCGACGATAGAATTCATATTCCAGTTCGCTGATGCCCAGCGTGGCCAGCTCCGTCGGCATCAAACGCAAGATATCATCGCTCTGATGCACGCCGCTTACCTGCTCAGGTACGGTGGCAGGTTCTCGTACGCTTACCCGGAAGGCTTCCTGTGGCGCATCCTGCGTGAGGATGGATTTGGTTTCCCGGCTGCGTCCCAGTCGTTCCGCCAGTTTTTGTAATGCAGGCTGGCGTTGCAGAAAAGCACCGAAATCCAGTAACGGGCGAGGATCGGTTTGAATACGCTGCGCTGCGCTGAGATCCCAGAGCCGCCCGGCCGCATTTTCATTTTCAGCCAAAATCGGTTCGAGCTTGCCGCTGAGCGTCAGGCGCTGTTGCAGTTCATCCAGCAGGATCTCCCGCTCCTGATCCATCAATTGCTGATGCAGTGAAACGGTTTGCAAAGTAAGGCTCAACCGCCAGCGCTGAAGAAAGAGCGCATGGAGCCCACTGGTGATCTTCTGCCCTAAGGTTCGCTCTGGGGAAGTCATAAGCTGTGAGGCCTGTGTCAGAAACGGTGATTCCACGTTGCTCAGCGTATCCATAATCGCAGGCAGGCGGGTTTGAAACGTCTGGTTGTCGATCGATTGTGAACGCTGGTAGCAGCTAAATTCTTTTTCCAGCTCTGGCGGTACCTGGGTGGTACGCAGGCGCTGCTTTAAGGTTTCTTTCCAATGGGGAAGGTCGTTGAGTAACGCGGATTTTAGGCTGGGATACTTTTCAAAGAAGAAAGCGAGCTGCGGCGTCGCTAATAGCGTGACGACGAGGTCGTCCAGCAGCTCGTTTTCATCGATAGACAGCAGCATTTCCAGTGATTCCAGCGTGATCATCGGCGTTAGTCCTGTTGCTCTGATTGCTGGATTTGCTCAGCAACCTGTTGCAGGCTGGCTTCTATCTTGGCCAACCACTCGCTGGGAACGAACAAGCAAGGCTGATGCTGGCTGAATAAGCGGCGTTGCTCACGTAGCTGTAGTTTCAGCTTTTCATATTCATCGGTAATTTCGGCAGGAAGCGCAACGTCGCGCTTTTCTGGCAGAGAAAGAATCGAGGTTTGCAGACTGATATCGCGAACGGTTAGATGTTGGCGATCGTCCACCATCAGATCGAGGCGTTGGGTAAAGCCAATACCGTTGAGCTTACCCCGGATTTCTCCGCCTTTTTGCAGCCAGCTTTGTAGTGCATTTTTCTCAATGATCAGATGGCTGACCTCAATATCGTGCAGGATCAGCGGGCGTTGCAGTACCAGATCCAACGTGTCTGCCGTGATAGTGTCAGGCAGTGTGTAGTGGAATTTCCGTCCGAGGAAGAGCCCCTGTTTCTCTACCGAAAATGCCTGCAATTCGCTTTGTTCACGCTGGTATTGCTGGCGTTTGGTATTCACCTGTTGCAGACGGAACAGCAGGCTTTTTTGCTGGTAGGCGCGTTCGGTAATCAATAGCTCAAGCTGGCGCTCTATGAGCGTCAAGGTGCTTTGGTCATGCCAGAGACAGTCTTTCAACAGAATGATATCAACCGGCGTAATGGCATCCCGTCCGCAGAAAAATGCGCTGGCCTGAAGCAGGCGCAGGGCTTTTTTCCAGCGTCGATCGGAAATGTAAGGCGCTTGGTCCAGCGCATCGAGCTGCTGACGCAGCGTGTAAATCAGCTCGAAACCGAACTCTGGCAATGCGATATGCTCAATGTCCTTCTGCCACTGTTGGTACTCTTCATCGCTGACGCTGAGAGCAGGCGTAACGGGGTTGTCGCGTTCGCTGCTGTTGTTCACGAGGAGCGCCCGGAAATTCTGTTTTTCCTGGACACGATCGAGCCACAGACGGATGAGCATGCGGTCGTAGAGCGCTTCCAGACCGCCATCCGCCTCCGGCAGTTCATTCGAGGCCGCGACCAGCAGACGCATGGGGATGGTGTCTTCGCTGTTGCCATTGCGGAAACGTCGTTCGTTAATGGCCGTCAGCAGCGTATTCAAAATAGCGGGACCCGCTTTCCAGATTTCATCCAGAAAGACGATTTCGGCTTCCGGCAGGTAACCCGCAGTCAAACGCTGGTAGCGACCTTCATCTTTTAGCGCCTGAATGGAAAGGGGGCCAAATACTTCTTCCGGCGTGGAAAAGCGGGTCATCAGGTACTCAAACGCGTTCGCATGACGAAAAGCGAATTTAAGACGCCGGGCGATCATACTTTTGGCTATACCTGGCGGCCCCAGCAGAAAAACGCTTTCTCCGCTTAGTGCTGCCAGTAGGCAGAGACGAATGGCGTGCTGCCTTTCGTAGAGCCCGTGTTCTAGCGCATGGCTGAGACGAGAAATTCTTTCAGCCAATGCCGCAGTTTGACGCATAATTAATCCGTTATTCCCATGATGTGATGTACTGAAATCGTTTATTTTTTAAACTTCCTGCTTTGCTGAACGTCGTACTTCAGAAAAACCCTACTTTCAGGAAGACAATAGTAATAATAAACGGCAGATCACAGATTTTTATTAGAATACTTTTACGGATTATTACACCCTAACGGGGTGAGTAAGCAATAAATCACCCTTTACAGGATGTTTCTTAAGCAGGCGATCCGCACAATAAAAATGGGTTTTTATCCTGATTTGTGCATACTGTGCGCTCTTGGACGGGTTGCTGTGAACGATGCGCTTCGCGGACTGATTAATAACAGAAGATAGGTTTATGAGCTCAGAACATAAACGTTCGCTTCCAGCTGTCACGCTGGCGGCCATCGGGGTGGTTTATGGAGATATAGGAACCAGCCCTCTTTATACGTTAAGGGAATGTTTATCAGGGCAGTTTGGTTTTGGGGTCGAACCTGATTCGGTCTTTGGCTTTCTTTCACTGATCTTTTGGCTGTTGGTCCTCGTTGTTTCTCTGAAATACCTGACCTATGTGATGCGTGCCGATAACGCAGGCGAAGGTGGGATTCTGACCTTAATGTCGCTAGCCGGACGCAATACCTCCGATCGCATGACGTCCGTGCTGGTCATCATGGGGTTGATTGGTGGCAGTTTCTTCTATGGAGAAGTGGTCATCACGCCGGCCATCTCGGTGATGTCGGCGATGGAAGGGCTGGAAATCGCCGCGCCGTCAATGGACAGCTATATCGTCCCGCTCTCGATAGTCGTTCTGACATTACTGTTTATCATTCAGAAACACGGTACGGGTAGCGTCGGCAAGCTGTTTGCGCCCGTGATGCTGATTTGGTTTTTGACGCTCGGTGTGCTGGGCGCGCGCAGCATTATCGCTAACCCCGAAGTCTTGCAGGCGTTGAACCCGATGTACGCCGTGCGCTTCTTTGTCGAATATAAAGCTGTGTCGTTCTTCGCGCTGGGAGCCGTGGTGCTGGCGATTACCGGCGTTGAAGCGCTGTATGCCGACATGGGGCACTTCGGTAAATTCCCGATTCGTCTTGCCTGGTTTACGGTGGTGCTGCCGTCACTGGTATTAAATTACTTCGGGCAGGGCGCGCTGCTGTTGAAGAACCCGGAGGCGATCAAGAATCCCTTCTTCCTGCTGGCGCCAGATTGGGCGCTGATTCCACTGATGATATTGGCGACGCTGGCGACAATCATTGCTTCGCAGGCGGTGATTTCCGGTGTGTTCTCCCTGACTCGTCAGGCGGTGCGACTGGGCTACTTGCCGCCGATGCGTATCGTACACACGTCAGATATGGAATCCGGTCAGATCTATATCCCCGCGATTAACTGGATGCTGTATATGGCCGTCGTCATTGTGATTGTCAGCTTTGAGCATTCGAGCAATCTGGCCGCGGCTTACGGTATTGCGGTAACGGGCACGATGGTGATTACCAGTATTCTGTTCTGTACGGTGGCGGTGAAGAACTGGCTCTGGAATCGCTATCTGGCGTGGGTATTGCTGGCAGGGTTACTGGTTATCGATGTACCGATGTTTTTGGCGAATGTGGTCAAGATTCTGTCCGGCGGCTGGCTGCCGCTGGCGCTGGGTATGGTGATGTTTATTATCATGACGACGTGGAAAAGCGAGCGTTTTAGGCTGCTGCGTCGGCTGCATGAGCATGGTAACTCGCTGGATGCGATGATTGCATCGCTGGAGAAATCGCCGCCGACGCGTGTACCGGGAACCGCTGTCTATTTCTCGCGTGCGACTCGCGTGATCCCGTTCGCGCTGCTGCATAATCTTAAGCACAATAAGATCCTACACGAGCGCGTGGTGTTGTTAACCATGCGAACGGAGGATGCGCCGTATGTGCTGAATGCGCGTCGCGTAACGGTTGAACAGCTTTCGCCGACGTTCTGGCGAGTGATTGCCAACTATGGCTGGCGTGAAACGCCGGATGTGGAAGAGGTCTTCCAGCGCTGCTGGCAGGAAGGGTTAACCTGCCAAATGATGGAAACCTCTTTCTTTATGTCCAATGAATCGCTGATTATCGGTGAGCGCCCGTGGTATCTGCGCTTGCGCGGTAAGCTATTCATGATGCTCAGCAGAAATGCGCTGCGAGCGGCAGATCAGTTTGAAATACCGCCGAACAGACTGATTGAGCTGGGGATACAGGTCGAGATTTAAGCGTTCCCACGATTAGGGCGCTATGTTGGGATAAGATCGAGATATACGGTCGACCATGGGGCGAGGCGTCCCTGCGGGAACCTCATCCCCGTGTTTCCCTAATAACAAGCAGCGAGTTGCTGCGATTGGTGAAGCCCCCTCAGTGCAGTAACGATAGAGAGGGGCATCCTTACCAATTCACCGACACAACCAGCCCGCCTTGGGGCTGGTTGGTAAACGTAACCCGCATGTGGTGCAGTCTGGCGATGTTATTGACGATAGAAATCCCTAGACCACTGCCAGATTTTTCCTGCCCCGGTGGGCGATAAAAGCGCTCGCCGATTCTTGCCAGCGCTTCCTCGCTGATGCCCGGTCCGTTATCGACTACCTTAAAGCCGCGTTCCATTAGTGCCAGACTGACCGTCCCGCCTTCATGGCTGTAGCGAATGGCGTTATCCAGCAGATTACGTACCAGCAGAGTCAGCAACAGCGGATGGCCTTGCCGGATAACCGGGGCGTCCGGTAAATCCAGTGTCAGTTCGATACCCGCGGTTTGCGCTGTAGGGTAATGCGCAATCACCGCCTGTTGCAGTAAGTCATTAAACTGAACGGGCTGCATCCCTTCGGGGGACGCGTCGGCATCCAGTCGCGACAGCGTCAGGAGCTGATCCACCAGCCGCGTGGCACGATCGATACCTTTGTCCAGATTGAGTAGAGCATGGTGCCGCATGGCTTCATCGTCATGCGCCAACTGCGCGACTTCTGTTTGAACTTTCAGCGCCGCCAGCGGGCTACGCAATTCGTGAGCGGCATCGGAGGTAAAACGGCGTTCTCGAACCAGCATGTCGCTGATACGAGAAAACAGGTGGTTCAGCGCGTTAACCAGCGGGCGAACTTCTTGTGGAATGTGCTGCGTCGCCAGCGGTGTGCTTTCATCGGGGGAACGTTGCTGAAGCTCGGCGGTTATACGTTTTAGCGGCGAGAGTTCACGCGTGACCAGCCAGAATAGTAGCGCCAGCATGATCGGCAGGGCGAATAACCAGGGCATCAGGTTGGTTTTTACAATATCCAGCGTCATGTCTTGACGGTATTCCCATTCCTGCCCAACCGCGATCGCATAGCGATTATCCGCCGTGGTTAGCCAGACGATGCGCCAGTCCTCGTCATCATCGCGTAATTTGCCGTCAGTGAAGCCGTTGCGCTGATAATCAAAAATGAAATCTTTGCCGTTCTCGCCATCGTTCAACACCATTTTCCCGTCGCGGGTAAAAATAGCGAAGGCCAGCGCATCATCTTCCTGTTTACCGCGGTTTTTATGCACCAAACTCTTGGTTTTGGGCAGAGAAGTCGACTGAATTCGCAATTCATCGGGGTTCATGGTGGCCAGACGTTTGGCAAACAGCATTTGCTGGGTATCAAATAGCTCATTGATGTTATGGCGCGTTTGATACCACGAAAGCAGACTGGCTACGCACCAGCAGATCAAGGTCAGCAGTGTAAAACCGGTAATCAGGCGTAGGCGCAGGCTGAGTCGGTTCATGGTGCGTCTCCCAGAATATAGCCAACGCCATGCACGGTGCGGATAAACCCGCTGCCCAGCTTTTTGCGCAGATGGTGGATGTGTACTTCTACTGCATTGCTGGAGACATCATCGTCCCAGCCGTAGAGCTTTTCTTCCAACTGCGCGCGCGTGAGCACGCGGTTCGGGTTGAGCAAAAACAGTTCCAGCAGCGCCAGTTCGCGGGATTTTAATATCAACGGCTCATTGTTAAGCGTGACGCTCCGCGAACTCGGTTCCAGGGACACCGCGCCATGCGTTAATGCCGGTTGAAGTTGACCGTGGCGTCGGCGAATCAGCGCCTGAAGACGAGCGGCAACTTCCGTCAGCGCAAAGGGCTTACATAAATAATCATCGGCACCCTGCTGGAGCCCTTCCACACGCTGTTCCAGCGCATCCCGAGCGGTCAGAATCAGCACCGGTTCGTCATGCCCAGCCTGACGCCACTGGCGCAGGATATCCATTCCGTCCATACCCGGCAGGCTGAGATCGAGCACAACCGCATCATAGGGCGCAGCCTTCAAGGCAGCGGCACCCGCTTTTCCTTCCGTAAACCAGTCAATATTAAAACCCAGTTTGATTAAGCCTGCTTTCAGGCCGTCGCCAATCAGGCGATCGTCTTCGATTAACAATATTCTCATGGCTGCCTCACAGGAAATGTGCTGCTCCTTTTCCGGTTTTATACGAAATCGGGAGGCGGTATGTACAGGACAAATCGCTGAAATCGGGCGATTTTGGCAATATAAAAAAATAAAAATGCAGACGCTGATTCCTTAAGATTCTGTTAAGAACAGTTTGTTTTAATCCTTCCCGAAAACCAATTACTCCCGCAGGTTGACTGCGAAATCGTTGACAGTGAAACGACAGACAAAATAAGGAAGGTAAATATGAAAAAAGCAGCTGCGTTACTTGCCATTACCGCTCTGGTTTCTGCACCGGTATTTGCCGCGCAAAGTAGCGGTGGTTTCGTCAACCCGGAAACGCCGGCGGTTGGCACGCATAAAGGGGGATTCATCGATCCGCAGGGTTCCCTCACGACGGTAGATAAGGCTAAAGATCTGCGTGACGACAGTTGGGTTACGCTGAGCGGTAATATTGAAAAACGGATCGGTGATGAGAACTATCTGTTCCGCGATTCAACAGGCACGATCGAGGTTGAAATCGATCACAAGCGCTGGAATGGCCAGATGATTTCACCCACTGATAAAGTGGAAATTCAGGGGGAACTGGATAAAGACTTCAACTCCGTCGAACTGGATGTGAAGCAGATTCGTAAACTCTAAATCGTTATCCTCAATTCCCTATTGGCGGACTTTTGCCCGCCAATTTCTCTATCTTCTATAACCGCCTCTTGTTCTCTTTATTTTTTTGTTAGCGAAACGTTTCGATAGCGATCACATTTTTTTTATCTCTTCGTTGCCTTTCTCACTTCTTTTTCTAGAATGTTATTAGCGAAACGTTTCGCTGGTGGGGTGATAAGATGAAAAAAGCAGCATTATTGAATTCAGATATTTCTTCCGTGATTGCTCGACTGGGCCATACCGATAGCCTGGTTATTGGTGATGCGGGTTTGCCGATTCCTGAAACGACGACGCGTATCGATCTGGCGTTAACACATAACGTGCCGACGTTTTTGCAGGTGGTGAGTGTGGTCACCAGTGAAATGCAGGTCGAGGCCGCTATTCTGGCGGAAGAGATTATTGAAAAGAACCCCGCAGTCCATGACGCATTACTTGATCAATTGAAGCAACTTGAACAACACCAGGGAAACTCAATTGCATTGCACTATGTTAGCCATGAAGAATTTAAAACCCAAAGCGGCAAAAGCCGGGCCATCATTCGCAGCGGAGAGTGCTCTCCGTATGCCAATGTCATCCTGTGTGCTGGCGTAACGTTCTGAGGCATCCATGCAACCTTTACTGCAACTGCAAGGCATCACGAAATCTTTTCCCGGCGTTAAAGCGCTGTCCGGTGCGGCGCTCAACGTCTATCCGGGGAAAGTGATGGCGCTGGTGGGCGAGAACGGTGCGGGCAAGTCCACCATGATGAAAGTCCTGACCGGGATCTACCGTAAAGATGCGGGTAGCATCCATTTTCTGGGGCAGGAGGTGGATTTCAACGGGCCAAAAGCGTCCCAGGAAGCAGGTATCGGTATCATCCATCAGGAACTTAACCTGATTCCCCAGCTTACGATTGCCGAGAATATCTTTCTCGGGCGTGAATTTACCAACCGTTTCGGCCGTCTCGACTGGAATAAGATGTATGCGGAAGCCGACAAGCTGCTGAAGCGCCTTAATCTGCGCTACGATAGCCGTCGTATGGTCGGGGATTTATCGATTGGCGATCAGCAAATGGTGGAAATTGCCAAGGTGCTGAGCTTTGAATCGAAAGTCATCATCATGGATGAACCTACCGATGCCCTGACGGATACCGAAACCGCTTCGCTATTCAGCGTGATCAAAGAGCTGCAATCTCAAGGATGCGGCATTGTCTATATTTCCCACCGTCTGAAAGAAATCTTTGAAATTTGCGATGACATTACTGTGTTCCGCGATGGTCAGTTTATCGGCGAGCGTCCGGTTAGTGATTTACAGGAAGATACGCTGATTGAAATGATGGTGGGCCGCAAGCTGGAAGATCAGTACCCACGTTCGAGTAAAGTGCCAGGAGAGGTCCGCCTTAAGGTGCAAAACCTGTCCGGGCCGGGCGTCGATAGCGTCAGCTTTACGGTGCGGAAAGGTGAAATCCTGGGTGTTGCAGGGCTGATGGGCGCGGGTCGTACCGAGTTGATGAAGATTCTTTACGGCGCACTGCCGCGTACCGGCGGCAATGTGACGCTTGATGGCCGCGACGTGGTAACCCGAAAACCGCAGGATGGTTTGGCGAACGGCATTGTTTACATCTCGGAAGACCGTAAGCGTGATGGCTTGGTGTTGGGCATGTCGGTAAAAGAAAACATGTCGTTAACCGCACTGCGCTATTTCAGCCATGCGGGCGGTCGTCTGAAACATGCCGAAGAGCAATTGACGGTTGCCGACTTTATTCGTCTGTTCAACGTTAAAACGCCATCAATGGAGCAGCCTATCGGCCTGCTTTCCGGCGGTAATCAGCAGAAAGTGGCGATAGCCCGCGGTTTGATGACGCGTCCGAATGTTCTGATCCTCGATGAACCGACGCGTGGTGTCGATGTCGGGGCGAAGAAAGAAATTTATCAGTTAATCAATCAATTCAAAGAAGAAGGGCTGAGTATCATCTTGGTGTCATCCGAAATGCCCGAAGTCTTGGGAATGAGCGATCGCATCATTGTGATGCATGAAGGGCGCTTGAGCGGTGATTTCCCGATTGAGCAAGCAACCCAGGAAGTACTGATGGCTGCGGCCGTTGGTAAGCAATACGGCGCAAAGCAGGAGTAAGTCAGACATGAGTTCTCAATCTATCGCGGCAAAACGCTGGTTCAGCAAAGAGTGGTTACTGGAGCAGAAATCACTGATCGCGCTCCTGATCCTTATTGCGATTGTTTCCGCCATGAGCCCTAACTTTTTCACCCTGAACAACCTGTTCAATATTCTTCAGCAGACGTCAGTGAACGCCATTATGGCCGTCGGCATGACGCTGGTTATTTTGACCTCGGGGATCGATTTGTCAGTGGGGTCGCTGCTGGCGCTGACAGGGGCTGTTGCAGCTTCCATCGTCGGGCTGGAAGTCAATGCGCTGGTGGCCGTGTTTGGCGCGCTGGCGCTGGGGGCGCTGATTGGTGCGGGCACCGGCGTCATTGTCTCCAAAGGTAAAGTGCAGGCGTTTATCGCTACGCTGGTCATGATGTTGCTGCTGCGCGGTGTGACGATGGTCTATACCAACGGCAGCCCGATTAATACCGGCTTTTCCGACGTGGCGGATGCGTTTGGCTGGTTCGGTATCGGCCGTCCGCTGGGGATTCCGACGCCAATCTGGATCATGGCTATCGTGTTCGCAGCGGCCTGGTACATGCTGCACCATACGCGGTTGGGACGCTATATCTATGCGCTGGGCGGCAATGAGTCTGCTACTCGTTTGTCCGGTATCAGCGTTGATAAAATCAAGATTATTGTCTATTCCCTGTGTGGGCTGCTGTCTGCCCTGGCGGGAATTATCGAAGTCGCACGTTTGTCCTCTGCACAGCCTACGGCGGGGACAGGGTATGAACTGGATGCCATCGCGGCTGTAGTATTGGGTGGCACCAGTCTGGCTGGAGGAAAAGGGCGTATCGTTGGCACGCTGATCGGCGCACTTATCCTTGGTTTCCTCAACAACGGACTGAATTTATTAGGTGTTTCTTCTTACTACCAAATGATCGTTAAAGCAGTCGTCATCTTGCTGGCGGTTCTGGTAGATAACAAAAGCAGTAAATAACCTTCATTCACACAGGAATTGAGTTATGAATATGAAAAAGCTGGCTACTCTGGTTTCCGCTGTTGCGCTGAGCGCGACTGTCAGTGCTAATGCCTTGGCCAAAGATACGGTTGCTCTGGTGGTTTCTACGCTGAATAACCCGTTCTTTGTTTCAATGAAAGAGGGTGCGCAGAAAGAAGCTGACAAACTGGGTTACGAGCTGATTGTGCTGGATTCCCAGAATAACCCCGCAAAAGAACTGGCTAACGTTCAGGACTTGACGGTGCGTGGAACCAAAGTTCTGCTGATCAACCCGACCGATTCTGATGCGGTCGGTAATGCGATCAAAATGGCCAATCAGGCCAAGATCCCTGTTATTACACTGGACCGCGTTGCCAGCAGTGGTGAAGTTGTAAGCCACGTCGCTTCTGATAACGCCTTCGGTGGTAAAGTTGCTGGTGACTTCATTGCCAAGAAACTGGGTGAAGGCGCTAAAGTGATTCAGTTGGAAGGGATCGCCGGAACGTCTGCCGCGCGCGAGCGTGGTGCAGGCTTCATGAAATCTGCTGAGAAAAATAAATTCGCGATGCTGGCCAGCCAACCGGCCGACTTCGATCGTACTAAAGGGCTGAACGTGATGCAGAACCTGCTGACCGCGCACCCTGACGTTCAGGCGGTATTTGCTCAGAACGATGAAATGGCATTGGGCGCACTGCGTGCGCTGCAAACCGCAGGTAAGACTGATATTCTGGTCGTCGGTTTTGACGGTACGCAGGATGGCGTGAAGGCCGTTGAGTCAGGCAAGCTGGCTGCGACTGTTGCTCAGCGTCCCGATCAGATCGGTGTGATCGGCATCGAGACGGCGGCGAAAGTGCTGAAAGGCGAAAAAACGCAGGCCATCATTCCGGTTGACCTGAAGCTGGTAGCAAAATAATTAAAGAATAAAGCAGGGCTCGCGCCACCCGTTTGTGGTGGCGCATTATTAACGTAGTAGCGGGATTCGACATAATGAAAACGGGTAAGCTGGTGGTGCTGGGCAGTATTAATGCTGACCATATTCTCAATCTTGAGCAATTTCCCCGCCCGGGTGAAACGGTGATCGGTGAGCAATATAGCGTTGCTTTCGGTGGGAAAGGTGCCAATCAGGCCGTTGCCGCTGGCCGAAGCGGTGCAGATATCGCCTTTATTGCCTGCGTCGGAGACGATGATATTGGTGCCCGTATTTGCCAGCAGCTATCCAAAGACAATATTGATGTTTCCTCCGTTGAGGCTATCTCCGGGGAAACAACTGGCGTTGCGCTGATTTTTGTTAACGCCGACGCTGAGAACATGATCGCGATTAACGCCGGCGCGAATGCGGCCGTGACGCCTGATTATCTCCGTCGTCATCAGCAGCACATCATTGATGCCTCGGCGTTGCTTATGCAGCTTGAGTCGCCTCTGGAAACGGTCATCGCGGCAGCCAAACTGGCGCATGAACACCAGACGAAAGTGATTCTTAACCCCGCTCCTGCGCGTGAATTGCCTGATGAGTTATTGTCGCTGGTCGATATGATCACGCCGAATGAAACCGAAGCGCAGTTCCTGACGGGAATGACTGTTGAGACGGAAGAAGATGCGGCTCGCGCAGCACAGGTTCTGCACGATAAAGGCATTGAAACGGTTCTCATCACATTGGGTAGTCGTGGTGTATGGCTAAGTGAAAATGGTCAGGGGCAGCGTATTCCGGGGTATCGTGTAAAAGCCGTGGATACTATCGCCGCAGGGGATACGTTCAATGGCGCGCTCGTTACCGCGTTGCTGGAAAATAAACCGATGTCCTCCGCAGTAAAATTTGCCCATGCGGCAGCGGCGATAGCGGTGACTCGCCGAGGTGCTCAGCCCTCTGTCCCATGGCGTGAAGAGATCGACGCATTTTTGCAAACCCAGGGGTGATCTTTGGCCACCATGAAAGATGTCGCCCGTCTTGCGGGCGTTTCTACTTCTACCGTATCTCACGTCATTAATAACAATCGCTTTGTCAGTGATGCCATTCGCGAAAAAGTGATGAAGGCCGTTGAGGATCTCAACTATGCGCCGTCGGCGCTGGCCAGAAGTCTGAAGATAAACCAGACCCGCACCATCGGCATGTTGCTCACAGCCAGTAATAACCCGTTTTATGCTGAAGTGGTACGTGGTGTTGAGCGTTGTTGCTATGAGCGTGGCTATAGCCTGATTCTGTGCAACACCGAAGGCGATCGCGACAGAATGAGCCATAGTCTTGAAACGCTGCTGCAAAAGCGGGTCGATGGCGTATTGCTGATGTGCACCGAAAGCCATCGCCCTTTGCCCGAAATGATGAGCCGTTATCCTTCTATTCCTATGGTCATGATGGATTGGGCACCCTTTGAAGGCGTCATAGATGTCATTAAAGATAATTCTCTGCTCGGTGGCGAGATCGCAACGAATTACCTCATCTCGCGCGGTTATAAAAAGATAGCCTGCATTGCGGGGCCGAAAGATAAAACGACAGCCTATAACCGACTAGAAGGTTATCGGCAGGCGATGCAGCTCGCTGGTCTACCCGTTCCCGCTGATTATGAAATTTTCGGCGATTTTGAATTTGAAACGGGTTATCGCGCTATGCAGCAGTTATTAGCGCTGGAAGATAAGCCAGAAGCCGTGTTCACCAGTAATGATGCGATGGCTGTTGGTGTGTACCATGCGCTTTATCAGGCAGGGCTTTCGATTCCTCAAGACATGGCGGTTGTGGGTTACGATGATATTGAACTGGCTCGCTATATGTCCCCACCTCTTACAACGGTTCATCAACCCAAAGATGAACTTGGCGAACTGGCGGTTGATACACTCTTGTATCGTCTGGAGCATCCCAATACCGAACCGAATGTATTGGTGCTGACGCCGGAATTAATGGTGCGTCAGTCTGTACGGTGAGATTTTCTCCCAATTAGCGGCGAAAAATCCGGCATAACGGCGTCTTTTAATGCGCTTTGCTGAAAAAATCCCCACTCGATAATTTTTTTGCATTTAGCGCTTGTCAGGCGGCGAGAAGTCCCTATAATGCGCCTCCACTGACACGGCAACAGCGCAAACGCAGTTGTGATGACAGGAAAAAGATTTCATAAAGCAGTCAGCAATGACTTGACTTTAAAGCGGATTAGCATAGTATATGCGACCCGCGCCACGAGAGATTGTGGCACCGCTCTTTAACAATTTAATCAGACAATCTGTGTGGGCACTCACAAGACCGTATCTTAACGATATAAAAAGTCTTGAAGAGTGAACAACAGTAAATTCATTACGAATAAACAGTTTTAATTCTTTGAGCATCGCTGACGAGTTCAGCAAATCAAACAAATCTTAAATTGAAGAGTTTGATCATGGCTCAGATTGAACGCTGGCGGCAGGCCTAACACATGCAAGTCGGGCGGTAGCACAGAGGAGCTTGCTCCTTGGGTGACGAGCGGCGGACGGGTGAGTAATGTCTGGGAAACTGCCTGATGGAGGGGGATAACTACTGGAAACGGTAGCTAATACCGCATAACGTCTTCGGACCAAAGCGGGGGACCTTCGGGCCTCGCGCCATCAGATGTGCCCAGATGGGATTAGCTGGTAGGTGAGGTAATGGCTCACCTAGGCGACGATCCCTAGCTGGTCTGAGAGGATGACCAGCCACACTGGAACTGAGACACGGTCCAGACTCCTACGGGAGGCAGCAGTGGGGAATATTGCACAATGGGCGCAAGCCTGATGCAGCCATGCCGCGTGTGTGAAGAAGGCCTTCGGGTTGTAAAGCACTTTCAGCGGGGAGGAAGGCGGTGAGGTTAATAACCTCATCGATTGACGTTACCCGCAGAAGAAGCACCGGCTAACTCCGTGCCAGCAGCCGCGGTAATACGGAGGGTGCAAGCGTTAATCGGAATGACTGGGCGTAAAGCGCACGCAGGCGGTTTGTTAAGTCAGATGTGAAATCCCCGAGCTTAACTTGGGAACTGCATTTGAAACTGGCAAGCTAGAGTCTTGTAGAGGGGGGTAGAATTCCAGGTGTAGCGGTGAAATGCGTAGAGATCTGGAGGAATACCGGTGGCGAAGGCGGCCCCCTGGACAAAGACTGACGCTCAGGTGCGAAAGCGTGGGGAGCAAACAGGATTAGATACCCTGGTAGTCCACGCTGTAAACGATGTCGATTTGGAGGTTGTGCCCTTGAGGCGTGGCTTCCGGAGCTAACGCGTTAAATCGACCGCCTGGGGAGTACGGCCGCAAGGTTAAAACTCAAATGAATTGACGGGGGCCCGCACAAGCGGTGGAGCATGTGGTTTAATTCGATGCAACGCGAAGAACCTTACCTACTCTTGACATCCACAGAATTCGGTAGAGATACCTTAGTGCCTTCGGGAACTGTGAGACAGGTGCTGCATGGCTGTCGTCAGCTCGTGTTGTGAAATGTTGGGTTAAGTCCCGCAACGAGCGCAACCCTTATCCTTTGTTGCCAGCGGTTAGGCCGGGAACTCAAAGGAGACTGCCAGTGATAAACTGGAGGAAGGTGGGGATGACGTCAAGTCATCATGGCCCTTACGAGTAGGGCTACACACGTGCTACAATGGCGTATACAAAGAGAAGCGACCTCGCGAGAGCAAGCGGACCTCATAAAGTACGTCGTAGT
This sequence comes from Pectobacterium sp. A5351, assembly GCF_028335745.1. Classification (NCBI taxonomy): domain Bacteria; kingdom Pseudomonadati; phylum Pseudomonadota; class Gammaproteobacteria; order Enterobacterales; family Pectobacteriaceae; genus Pectobacterium; species Pectobacterium sp. A5351. Next base: position 4,327,385 of record NZ_CP116477.1, on the reverse strand, counting down.
CCGGATTGGAGTCTGCAACTCGACTCCATGAAGTCGGAATCGCTAGTAATCGTAGATCAGAATGCTACGGTGAATACGTTCCCGGGCCTTGTACACACCGCCCGTCACACCATGGGAGTGGGTTGCAAAAGAAGTAGGTAGCTTAACCTTCGGGAGGGCGCTTACCACTTTGTGATTCATGACTGGGGTGAAGTCGTAACAAGGTAACCGTAGGGGAACCTGCGGTTGGATCACCTCCTTACCAAGAAGATGTGCGTTGAGTGAAGTGCTCACACAGATTGTCTGATGAAAATAATGAGCAAAAGCGTCAACAAAGTACGGTGTCGTGTCCCCTTCGTCTAGAGGCCTAGGACACCGCCCTTTCACGGCGGTAACAGGGGTTCGAATCCCCTAGGGGACGCCAGCGCATCCGACCATTCCGGTGAAAGCGGGGGTCTTCAGTAAGTCAACTACTTACCTCATATCTTAAAACTGATTAGTAATAGTCAGGGTTTAAGATATTGCTCTTTAACAATCTGGAACAAGCTGAAAATTGAAACATGACAGCTGAACATGCATGACTGCCTTCGGGTGAGTTGTGATGAATCAGTCTGTCAATGAGTCTCTCAAATAATCGCAGCGCGAATGTGTCTTCAAGACACCTTCGGGTTGTGAGGTTAAGCGACTAAGCGTACACGGTGGATGCCTAGGCAGTCAGAGGCGATGAAGGGCGTGCTAATCTGCGATAAGCGTCGGTAAGCTGATATGAAGCGTTATACCCGACGATACCCGAATGGGGAAACCCAGTGTGTTTCGACACACTATCATGACATGAATCCATAGTGTCATGAGGCGAACCGGGGGAACTGAAACATCTCAGTACCCCGAGGAAAAGAAATCAACCGAGATTCCCCCAGTAGCGGCGAGCGAACGGGGAGGAGCCCAGAACCTGAATCAGTTTGTGTGTGAGTGGAAGCGTCTGGAAAGTCGCACAGTAAAGGGTGATAGTCCCGTACACAAAAATGCACAAGTTGTGAGTTCGATGAGTAGGGCGGGACACGTGACATCCTGTCTGAATATGGGGGGACCATCCTCCAAGGCTAAATACTCCTGACTGACCGATAGTGAACCAGTACCGTGAGGGAAAGGCGAAAAGAACCCCGGCGAGGGGAGTGAAATAGAACCTGAAACCGTGTACGTACAAGCAGTGGGAGCCTACTTGTTAGGTGACTGCGTACCTTTTGTATAATGGGTCAGCGACTTATATTCTGTAGCAAGGTTAACCGAATAGGGGAGCCGCAGGGAAACCGAGTCTTAACTGGGCGTTAAGTTGCAGGGTATAGACCCGAAACCCGGTGATCTAGCCATGGGCAGGTTGAAGGTTGGGTAACACTAACTGGAGGACCGAACCGACTAATGTTGAAAAATTAGCGGATGACTTGTGGCTGGGGGTGAAAGGCCAATCAAACCGGGAGATAGCTGGTTCTCCCCGAAAGCTATTTAGGTAGCGCCTCGTGAATTCATCTTCGGGGGTAGAGCACTGTTTCGGCTAGGGGGTCATCCCGACTTACCAACCCGATGCAAACTACGAATACCGAAGAATGTTATCACGGGAGACACACGGCGGGTGCTAACGTTCGTCGTGAAGAGGGAAACAACCCAGACCGCCAGCTAAGGTCCCAAAGTCATGGTTAAGTGGGAAACGATGTGGGAAGGCACAGACAGCCAGGATGTTGGCTTAGAAGCAGCCATCATTTAAAGAAAGCGTAATAGCTCACTGGTCGAGTCGGCCTGCGCGGAAGATGTAACGGGGCTAAACCATGCACCGAAGCTGCGGCAGCGACACTCAGGTGTTGTTGGGTAGGGGAGCGTTCTGTAAGCCTGCGAAGGTGTCCTGTGAGGGGTGCTGGAGGTATCAGAAGTGCGAATGCTGACATAAGTAACGATAATGCGGGTGAAAAACCCGCACGCCGGAAGACCAAGGGTTCCTGTCCAACGTTAATCGGGGCAGGGTGAGTCGACCCCTAAGGCGAGGCTGAAAAGCGTAGTCGATGGGAAACAGGTTAATATTCCTGTACTGGGTGTTACTGCGAAGGGGGGACGGAGAAAGCTAGGTTATCCGGGCGACGGTTGTCCCGGTTTAAGCGTGAAGGTGGGTGACTTTGGTAAATCCGGGTCATCATTAACACTGAGGCGTGATGACGAGTCACTACGGTGATGAAGTAACTGATGCTACGCTTCCAGGAAAAGCCTCTAAGCTCCAGGTAACACCGAATCGTACCCCAAACCGACACAGGTGGTCAGGTAGAGAATACTCAGGCGCTTGAGAGAACTCGGGTGAAGGAACTAGGCAAAATGGTGCCGTAACTTCGGGAGAAGGCACGCTGGTGTAAGGTGAAGTCCCTCGCGGATGGAGCTGAGACCAGTCGAAGATACCAGCTGGCTGCAACTGTTTAATAAAAACACAGCACTGTGCAAACACGAAAGTGGACGTATACGGTGTGACGCCTGCCCGGTGCCGGAAGGTTAATTGATGGGGTCAGCCGCAAGGCGAAGCTCTTGATCGAAGCCCCGGTAAACGGCGGCCGTAACTATAACGGTCCTAAGGTAGCGAAATTCCTTGTCGGGTAAGTTCCGACCTGCACGAATGGCGTAATGATGGCCAGGCTGTCTCCACCCGAGACTCAGTGAAATTGAACTCGCTGTGAAGATGCAGTGTACCCGCGGCAAGACGGAAAGACCCCGTGAACCTTTACTATAGCTTGACACTGAACCTTGAGCCTTGATGTGTAGGATAGGTGGGAGGCTTTGAAGCGTGGACGCCAGTCTGCGTGGAGCCGACCTTGAAATACCACCCTTTAATGTTTGATGTTCTAACGTGGGCCCGTAATCCGGGTTGCGGACAGTGTCTGGTGGGTAGTTTGACTGGGGCGGTCTCCTCCCAAAGCGTAACGGAGGAGCACGAAGGTTAGCTAATCCTGGTCGGACATCAGGAGGTTAGTGCAAAGGCATAAGCTAGCTTGACTGCGAGAGTGACAGCTCGAGCAGGTGCGAAAGCAGGTCTTAGTGATCCGGTGGTTCTGAATGGAAGGGCCATCGCTCAACGGATAAAAGGTACTCCGGGGATAACAGGCTGATACCGCCCAAGAGTTCATATCGACGGCGGTGTTTGGCACCTCGATGTCGGCTCATCACATCCTGGGGCTGAAGTAGGTCCCAAGGGTATGGCTGTTCGCCATTTAAAGTGGTACGCGAGCTGGGTTTAGAACGTCGTGAGACAGTTCGGTCCCTATCTGCCGTGGGCGTTGGAAGATTGAGAGGGGTTGCTCCTAGTACGAGAGGACCGGAGTGAACGCACCACTGGTGTACGGGTTGTGATGCCAATTGCATTGCCCGGTAGCTAAGTGCGGAAGAGATAACCGCTGAAAGCATCTAAGCGGGAAACTTGCCTCGAGATGAGTCTTCCCTGGACACTTGATGTCCCTGAAGGGCCGTTGAAGACGACGACGTAGATAGGCTGGGTGTGTAAGCGTAGCGATACGTTGAGCTAACCAGTACTAATGACCCGGGAGGCTTAACCTTACAACACCGAAGGTGTTTTGTGGTTGACTCATAGAGAAGTGTTTTGATATTTAGCTTGTTCGAAGATTGGTTCTGATGGTTGTACACAAACACACGAAAGTGAGTGAAGTACAACGGTTGGAATGAAACAGAATTTGCCTGGCGGCGATAGCGCGGTGGTCCCACCTGACCCCATGCCGAACTCAGAAGTGAAACGCCGTAGCGCCGATGGTAGTGTGGGGCTTCCCCATGTGAGAGTAGGGAACTGCCAGGCATCAAATAGTGGAAGGCCCCTGTCGAAAGACAGGGGCTTTTTGCTGTGTGCGTGTTGGGGAAGGCAACACCGTCAGGAAGACCCATCATGAATCTCTATCCCGTGGTGGAAGATCGACGCTATCAGCCAATGATAATGTAAACGGCGACCTACTCCGAACTACAGACGGTTATTTTTAAGCCATTGGTGAATAAAATCAGCAACTTGCTCAGGCTGATTGATATCAAGCACCGGAAGTATGGTGCGTATCTCGGTATCTGCCGCAATAGCGATAACATATTCATCGATCAAATCACTTAATTCTCTGCCTAACGATTGGCGAAATAGGGCTATTTTAGCAATCTTCTCGTGTTTAAAGCCCTCAACCAGCACCAGGTCGAGAGTCGAGGCATCCATTTTCTCTACCAGATCGTAAATATTTGGCTCTTCCTGCTCTGGGGTCTCCGTCATTAATGCCCACCTTTGATTGCTGGCAACGATGGTTTGTGCTGCGCCAGCTTTACGCAATTCATAGCTGTCTTTGCCTGGTGTATCAATGTCCATTTGGTGGTGCGTATGCTTAATTAACCCGACTCTAACTCCATGATTAATCAGCAGAGGAATGACGTGTTTAAGTAACGTTGTCTTACCTGTACCGCTATAAGCGGCGATAGTTAGTAAAGGGGGATGATTAGAATCCACTGCGTTGATCCTCCCAATTAGATAAATCTTCAGGTGAGTTCAGATTGTGAAACGCCTCAGGCTGATCGTTAAATGAAATGGCTTTTGCTCCAACCTGTTCCATAAATAGCATCAACTTACGATTTCCGAGATGTAGATAGGTCTCTAGTGGTTCAATAAGATTTTTATTAATTAAGAGTAATGTGGGATGTGGACGCTCTCCGTCAGTGGCATAAGCCGCATTCTCTTCCCCCCGTTTTTGCCACAAGCGATGTACCAGATCGAGGGGGAAAGCAGGGACATCGCAGGGGACGAACACCACCCACTCGGACGTGGCGGCATGTAATCCACTTAGAATGCCCGCCAGCGGGCCTAAAAAACTCGTATCAGTATCGCTAATAATGCGGCATCCACTTTGCGCATACACAGCCTGATTGCGGTTGGCACTGATAATAACCTCATCGACCTGCGCTTTAAGCCGAGAGAGAACGTGTAGATATAGCGGCTCACCGTTTAGTGCTACCAGACCCTTATCGTGTCCGCCCATACGCGTTGCCCGTCCGCCTGCGAGAATAACCCCTGTAATCATTTTACTTCCCAATTATCTATACCCACTTTCCTCTGTTCTGAACGTTTCTGAGGGATAAACCCTGTACTATTCTCTGAAAACTTTCGCAGAAGACCAAGTTCTTTCCTCATGTGCGCAAGGCTGTTATTTTTATCACTATATGCTCAATATCGCTCAAGCGGCTTCCTGCATATTGAAATTTATTGAGTACAAATCGTTTTTAAGGAGAAAAAAATGAAATGTCATCGCGTTAATGAGCTGATTGAACTACTGCACCCAGCCTGGCAAAAAGAACCCGATTTAAATCTGGTGCAATTTTTACAAAACCTTGCACAGGAGGCGGGGTTCGAGGGGCAGTTAAATGAACTGACTGATGATATCCTTATTTACCATCTAAAAATGCGTGATGCAGATAAAGAACAAGTCATTCCCGGTTTGAAGAAAGACTATGAAGAGGACTTCAAGACCGCTTTGCTTCGTGCCCGGGGAGTAATTAAAGACTAGTGGAAAGGAATAACACGTTCATGATGCTAACTATTGCACGCGTATCTTTTATGTTGTCTCTGACCCGTTGTGGCTGTGATGAATAGTTCGGTATTTAATTTCCAGACGCTGTTCCCTGCTCTGATCGTGGATGCCTTGCTGGATGTTGGGCTGCGTGTTGATTCTGGCCTGACGGCGTTAAACAGCTATGAAAATCGGGTGTATCAGTTTGCGGATGAAGATCGTAAACGCTTCGTGGTGAAATTTTATCGCCCGGAACGGTGGAGCGCGGCGCAGATTCAGGAAGAGCATATTTTTGCCCAGCAGTTGGCAGAAGATGAAGTCCCTATTGTCGCGCCCATTTTGCTTAATGGTCAGACTCTGAACGTCTACGAAGGATTCCATTTTGCCGTATTCCCTAGCGTAGGTGGTCGGCAGTATGAAATGGATAATGAAGACCAGCTAGAGTGGGTCGGCCGTTTTCTCGGAAGGATTCATCAGACGGGGCAGAAATCGTTATTTACCGAACGTCCAACGATGGGGGTAAATGAATATCTGCATGAACCTTATCGGCTGTTGGAGACATGTCCGCTAATACCGAAAATACATCGACATGATTTTTTACAAGCGACCCGTCAACTGATTGATACAGTTGGAAATTATTGGCATAACGACTGGCGACCACTGCGTCTGCATGGAGATTGTCACCCAGGAAATATTCTGTGGCGAGATGGCCCGCTATTTGTAGATTTGGATGATGCCCGCAATGGCCCGGCAATACAGGATTTATGGATGTTGTTGCACGGTGACCGTCGTGAACAACGTATTCAACTGGATATCTTGTTAGAAGCCTATAGCGAATTTGCGGAATTTCAGGAGAAAGAGCTCGCACTGATTGAGCCGCTTCGTGCGATGCGGCAGATTTATTATTTAGCTTGGGTGGCTCGTCGCTGGGAAGACCCTGCTTTTCCGAAAAATTTCCCCTGGATGACGGATGCTGATTTTTGGTTGAAGCAAACGGCAATATTTATTGGGCAAACTCAGCTGTTACAGGAACCTCCTCTGCAGCTAATGCCAATGTACTGAAATTAAATGGAGAGAGTGAAATTTATGAAAAGATTATGGCTTGCGCTGATTGGCGTCGTTCTGGCATTTAGTGCTTCTGCCGCAGAGTTTTCTGACGGCAAACAATATGTAGAGTTAGATAAACCTGCGACGCAAGAACCTCAGGTTCTCGAGTTCTTCTCGTTCTATTGCCCGCACTGCTATCAATTTGAACAGGTTTACCATGTTCCAGATGCAGTAAAAAAAGCACTGCCAGAAGGGACGAAGATGACACGTTATCACGTGGGCTTCCTGGGCCCATTAGGTAAAAATCTGACTCAGGCCTGGGCTGTGGCCATGGCGCTGGGCGTAGAAGATAAAATTACCCCGCTGATGTTTGATGCCGTTCAGAAAACACAGACCGTACAAAAGCCTGAAGATATTCGTGAAGTCTTTGTTAAAGCTGGCGTGAGTGCGGAAGAGTTTGATGGTGCTCTGAATAGCTTTGTTGTGAAATCTCTGGTTGCCCAGCAGGAAAAAGCGGCTGCAGATTTACAATTACGCGGCGTTCCAGCCATGTTCGTTAACGGTAAATATATGATCAAGAATGATGGTCTTGATACCAGTTCAATGGATGGATATGTAAAACAGTACGCTGACGTAGTGAAATTCCTCATTACCAAGAAGTAATCATTTAATAAGTCATGCGGGTAAAGCCGCATGACTTTATACCTTCCCGCTGTTCATCCTTCTTATCTTTATATCACCCTAATCCCCAATGGCTATTTATATTTTTGTTTATATCCACAAATTGGATGACGGTTTACTGTGCCTTAAAAATAAACACTTTATATTATAACTTCATGAAATTAATGAATATAAAAAAACTCCTCGAGATAACAGAGGAAATTAATAATTAAGTGGATAAAATTATTCACAAAGTTATCCACAGGAAGATCTTGCGAGGATCTATGCAAAATTAGCCAATATCTTACGTTAAGGATCGTCTCTTTCCCTGACCTATGGCATGCTTAGCGCCATGACAGACAACAACGATCACGGCAGGCTATGGCTCAGATTGCAGAAAACCCCTTAATACTGGTAGACGGTTCATCCTATTTGTATCGTGCTTATCACGCCTTTCCACCGTTAACAAACAGCGCGGGAGAAGCAACCGGTGCAATGTATGGCGTACTGAATATGCTACGCAGTTTGCTGCTGCAATATCAGCCCAGCCACGTTGCCGTTGTTTTTGATGCGAAAGGGAAAACGTTTCGCGATGAGCTGTTCGAAAACTATAAGGCTCATCGCCCACCTATGCCGGAGGATCTGCGCGAACAGATAGAACCTCTGCATCAGATGGTGAAAGCGATGGGACTGCCGCTTTTGGCGGTTTCTGGCGTAGAAGCGGATGATGTGATCGGCACGCTCGCTGTTCAGGCGGAAAAAGCAGGTAAGCCAGTGCTGATCAGTACCGGCGATAAAGATATGGCACAGCTGGTGACGCCAAGTGTGACGCTCATTAATACCATGAATAACAGCATTCTTGGCCCACAGGAAGTGTGTGATAAATACGGTATTCCTCCAGAGCTGATTATCGATTTCCTTGCGCTGATGGGAGATGCGTCGGATAACATTCCCGGCGTACCCGGCGTGGGTGAAAAAACGGCGCAGGCGCTATTGCAAGGTCTTGGTGGGCTGGATTCGCTGTATGCCAATCTGGATAAAATTGCCGAGCTTTCTTTCCGTGGTGCGAAAACCATGGCGCCGAAGCTGGAGCAGCATAAAGACGTGGCCTACCTCTCTTATCAGCTTGCCACCATTAAAACGGATGTTGAGTTGGAACTCAGTTGCGATCAGCTCACTGTTAACGAGTTGGATGTGGATGAGCTGCATCGTCTTTTTTCCCGTTATGAATTCAAACGCTGGCTATCAGATGTTGAATCAGGTACCTGGCTGGAAGGGAAAAACAGCAGCCAGCCTGTTCAGGCTGTGAGCAAGGCGGTGGTTGAGCAGGTCGTTGAAGAAGATAACGCCCCTACGCTTTCTGCCGACGGTTATGTCACGATTCTTGATGAGAAAACGCTGCTCGATTGGGTTGAACGTTTAAAACAGGCTGAGGTTTTCGCTTTTGATACGGAAACCGACGGGCTGGATACGCTTACTGCTAACCTGATTGGTCTATCATTTGCGATTAAACCGGGTGAAGCGGCTTATTTGCCGTTGGCACATGACTATCTGGATGCACCGGAACAGCTGGATCGCGACAAGGTGTTGGCTTTGTTCAAACCGCTGCTGGAAGATGAGAAGCTGTTTAAGGTTGGTCAGAATCTCAAATTTGATAAAGGTGTGATGCAGCGGTACGACATCGATTTACGCGGTATCGCGTTTGATACCATGTTGGAATCCTACGTGCTCGACAGCGTGGCGGGCCGCCACGATATGGATAGTCTGGCCGAACGCTATCTGAACCACAAAACCATTACCTTTGAAGAGATCGCGGGTAAGGGGAAAAATCAGCTGACGTTTAATCAGATCGCACTGGAACAGGCTGGGCCTTATGCAGCCGAGGATGCGGACGTCACGCTGCATCTGCATCAGAAGCTGTGGGGGAAACTGCAGCCGCATGCCGACCTGTGTCAGGTCTTCCAGACTATCGATATGCCGCTGGTGCCAGTTTTATCCCGCATCGAGCGTACAGGCGTGCTGATCGATCCTGCGATTCTGGCGGAACACTCAAAAGAGCTAACAACCCGTCTGGCAGAGCTGGAAACACAAGCGTATGAGCTGGCGGGCGAAGAGTTCAATCTCTCATCGACCAAGCAGCTACAGGGCATTCTGTATGAAAAGCAAAAGCTGCCGGTTCTGAAGAAAACGCCAAAAGGCGCGCCGTCAACCAATGAAGAAGTGCTGGCTGAACTGGCGCTGGATTACCCTCTGCCGAAGCTGATCCTGGAATATCGTGGGTTGGCCAAGCTGAAATCTACTTACACCGATAAGCTACCGCTGATGATCAATCCGGCGACAAAGCGTGTGCATACGTCTTATCACCAGGCCGTTACTGCGACCGGGCGTTTGTCTTCCAGCGATCCGAACCTGCAAAATATACCGGTGCGTAATGACGAAGGGCGCCGTATTCGTCAGGCATTTATTGCGCCGAAGGGCTACAGCATTGTGGCGGCGGACTACTCGCAAATCGAACTGCGTATCATGGCGCACTTATCTGGTGATAAAGGGCTGTTGAACGCGTTTGCGAACGGGCTAGATATCCACCGAGCAACGGCGTCAGAAGTGTTTGGCACTGCGCTGGATAAGGTGACATCAGAACAGCGTCGCAGTGCGAAAGCGATCAACTTTGGTTTGATCTACGGCATGAGCGCGTTTGGTCTGTCGCGTCAGTTGAATATTCCCCGTAGCGAATCGCAGAAATACATGAACCTGTATTTTGAACGTTACCCGGGTGTGCAGGATTACATGGAGCGAACGCGCCAACAGGCCGCGGAACATGGCTATGTGTCCACATTGGATGGTCGTCGTCTCTACCTGCCAGATATCCATTCTCGTAATGCGATGGCGCGTAAAGGTGCAGAGCGTGCGGCGATTAACGCCCCGATGCAGGGCACTGCTGCTGACATTATTAAGAAAGCGATGATCGCGATTGACGATTGGCTACAGAAAGACGCGCCGCAGGTGAAAATGATCATGCAGGTTCACGATGAGCTGGTTTTCGAGATCCATGATTCAGTTATTGAGGAATCCATTAGTAAAATCAAAGCATTAATGGAAGGCTGTATGGAATTGAATGTTCCGTTGCAGGTTGACATTGGTTCGGGCATGAACTGGGATGAAGCACATTAATGGCCGATTCTTGTGCTATTTCTGTAATTAAATAACAGTATTGTGTGACCTGGTTTAACTTTGTGTAATCGATAACCATTTTCTATGAAAGTAAACAACAAAAAATCCTTTGTTCCCGTGAAAAAATAGGGTAGAGTTAAAGACGTAGGGTACAGAGGTAAGATGTTCTATCTTTCAGACCTTTTACTTCACGTAATCGGATTTGGCTGAATATTAGCCGCCCCGCTCAGTTTTGAGCGGGGCGTTTTTTATGGAGCTTATCCAGGTTTTTTGCCCTCAAAACATTTTTACCACTTAACACAGTGGTAGCTACGTTGCTAGCAGCAAGGTGTCAGGCGGTTTCGAGGGTGAAAATAACGTCTCTGGTGGGCGATCATTGCGGGAAAGTGGGGCGTGATGCGAGCGATGATACTCTGCACCACGCGAAAGAATTATTCTGCTTCTTGTTCTTCTTCAGCGTGTTCCAGCGTGCTGAACCAATTATCCAATTTCTGCCGTAGCTTATCGACACCGAGTTTTTTCAGTGATGAAAACGCTTCGACCTGAATATCACCCATAAATGGCAAGACAGCCTCGCGAACCATATTCAACTGTGCCTTGCGTGCGCCAGAGGCCAGCTTATCGGCTTTGGTCAGCAGCACTAAGACTGGAAGCTCGACATCGACTGCCCACTGAATCATTTGCTGATCGAGATCTTTCAGCGGATGGCGGATATCCATTAGCACAACCAGCCCCTTCAGGCTGTTACGCTTTTGCAGATATTCACCGAGCGCACGCTGCCATTTGATCTTCATTTGCTCGGGCACTTCGGCATAGCCATAGCCGGGGAGATCGACCAAACGCACGCCGTCGGTCACCTCGAACAGGTTGATCAACTGGGTACGGCCCGGCGTTTTACTGGTTCGTGCCAGGTTCTTCTGATTGGTCAGCGTGTTTAGCGCGCTGGATTTTCCGGCGTTAGAGCGCCCAGCAAAGGCCACTTCAATACCGCTATCTGTTGCCAGATGGCGAATATCCGGGGCGCTGATGATAAAACGCGTCATGTGGTAGTTATATTGCTGGGTCACGATGGTTATCTCTATCTGGATCTCTGTCTGGTTGGGGATTATACCTGTAACTGACAATAAAGGCGGGTTTATCTGCCTCAAAGCTCAGTCGTCTGATGTGGACGCTTTTTTATTCTTGGGCTTTCTGCTAGATTCCGCCGCACTTCCCTTATATCTGTGTACCTGAGAACAACATTATGAACCGACCTGTCAAAGGGGTTGCCGATAAGGCAGGAAAACCCAAAGTAAAAAGAAAGACTCGCGAAGAGTTAGAGCGCGAAGCGCGTGAGCGTAAGAAAGATAAAAAGCATCGCGGTCACGCGGCGGGCAGCCGAACTCAGGAAAAAGCGTCCACCGATCAGCGTTCTGGTCAGCGTAAAGTCGCCGATCCACGTATTGGTAGTAAAAAACCTGTACAGCTTGGCGTGTTAGACAGCGCCATCGAGAAATCGAAGCCTAAGTCGAAGCCTTCTGCTCCTGTGGAGAAAGTCGTTGCTGCCAAGCCGAAAATGTCACCGGAAGAAGAGCTGGAAATGTTAGAAAACGATTCACGTCTGGATGCCTTGTTGGATCGTCTGGATAGCGGTGAAACGCTGAGCGCCAAAGATCAGTCATGGGTTGATGAAACGCTGGATCGCATTGATATCCTGATGGAAGAGCTTGGCATTGAGCTGGGCGATGATGATGAAGAAGAGCAGCAGGAAGATATGTTGCAGCTTTTGAAACGTAATAACCCGAAAGACGCGTTCTAATCAATGAAATGGCTGTTTCTGTTCCTGATATTGCTGGTTGCGTTTTATCTGCTCTGTCTGTTCAGTAAACTATGGCTATTGTCGAAGCGTAAGCACCGTTTGCATCGCGCCCTGTTTAACGGGCGTATGAATCATGCGCGACGCCCAAGACAAAAACGCCGGGAGCGTTTTTGAACGTCACAAGGTGACGGCCCTTAGGGCGAGTCTCAGGGATGAGACGAGTAACAAAACGCCGGGAGCGTTTTTGAACGCCATTGTCGGCGATCTAAAGGAGGGGAAGGATAACCCACCGAGTAAAAACTGGAAGGAGTGAGCGAATATGTTGATACCGTCCGTTGACTGGGATCTGGCCCTGATTCAAAAATATAACTATTCCGGGCCGCGTTATACGTCTTATCCCACAGCGTTAGAATTCAGTGAAGCTTACGATGATCCGGCGTTTCAGCAGGCCATCGCCCGTTATCCCCAGCGACCGCTGTCGCTGTACATCCATATCCCTTTTTGCCATCGGCTGTGCTATTTCTGCGGCTGCAATAAATTGGTTACGCGGCAGCAGCATAAAGCGGATGAGTATCTTGATGTGCTGGAGCAGGAAATTCGCCAGCGTGCGCCGCTATTCACCGGACGAACGGTGACGCAATTGCATTGGGGCGGCGGTACGCCAACCTACCTGAATAAAGCACAAATCAGCCGACTGATGTCACTGCTGCGTGAGCTGTTCTCTTTTTCCGAGCAGGCTGAGCTGTCGCTTGAAGTCGATCCACGAGAAATTGAGCTGGACGTCCTCGATCATTTGCGCGCTGAAGGGTTTAACCGCCTGAGTATGGGCGTTCAGGATTTTAATAAAGACGTTCAGAAGTTGGTCAATCGTGAGCAGGATGAAGATTTTATTTTTGCCCTTATTGAGCGGGCAAAGGCGCTGGGTTTTACCTCAACCAATATCGATTTGATTTATGGCCTGCCGAAGCAAACGCCGGAAAGCTTTGCCTTTACGCTACAGCGCGTTGCGGAATTAAGTCCGCATCGGCTTAGCGTCTTTAACTATGCGCATTTACCGAGCCTGTTCGCGGCACAGCGCAAGATTAAAGAAGCGGATTTACCGAGCGCGGAGCAAAAGCTGGATATTCTGCAACAGACGATTGGGTCACTGACGCAATCGGGCTACCAGTTTATCGGTATGGATCACTTTGCTCGCCCGGACGATGAATTGGCGGTGGCGCAGCGCGAAGGGAAGCTGCATCGCAATTTCCAGGGCTATACGACGCAGGGCGATAGCGATCTACTTGGGATGGGAGTGTCAGCGATTAGTATGATCGGTGATAGTTATGCCCAGAACCAGAAGGAACTGAAGCAGTATTATGCGCAGGTCAAAGATAAAGGAAATGCCCTGTGGCGCGGGCTACAATTGACGCGTGACGACTGCCTTCGCCGCGATGTGATTAAGACGCTCATTTGTAATTTCCAGCTTAGCTATGCGCCGATTGAAGCAGAATATGCGATCGATTTTAAAACCTACTTTGAGCAGGATTTAGCGTTGCTGGCTCCGCTGGTGGCTGATGGGTTGGTGGAGAGTCAGGAAGATGGACTGGTGGTGACGCCGAAAGGACGTTTGCTGATCCGCAATATCTGTATGTGCTTTGACGTCTATCTGCGTAGCAAGCTCAGAACGCAGCAGTTTTCCCGCGTGATTTAGCTTCCTGAAAGCGCCTTACTGGAGATATGTGGCTATTCCGGGAGGAGAAAAGGCTTTAATGACAAGGAGATCGCATGTTTTCAGATAAAGAGATTGCCAGAGAATATAGGGATAAGGCACTTAGCCTCGCTAACCTCATGTATAACGAGGTTAAGGCATTACAGGGCAAAGTGCCTGAAGACGAGCACAAGAAATTTCGTGGCATTGTAGGTAATGGGATTGTGGACGTATTCGATAAGCTGATTAAAGAAATTGAAGCGATGCATCCTGACCTGAAAGTGGCTGATATGCCAGCCTATGCGGACGCCGAAAAACGTAAATAAAAAACAGCCAGTCGGTGCAAACATCGACTGGCTATTCTTGAACGCTTATTGGATCAACTAAAGAAGTTAATCAGTGCAGCACACAAAACGGCGGCAATAGCAGCCTGCGGCGAATGGCTTGCCGCGGAGCCAATTTCAGCGCCATGTGTTGCAACGGAAATCAATGAATCCAGCATGGTGTTCCTCCCGAATCAGCGACACGATCATACTGCTGACTCGAGGCAAGTAAAGTACAAATTAATGACAATTTCGTGCGCCAGATTGTATTTTTTATCACCAGTTTGTTTGTTAACAATTGAGCAATAAAAAAGCAATCTTGCTACTCCATTCCCAGCTCTTTTAATTTACGCGTCAGGGTGTTTCTGCCCCATCCCAGCAACCTTGCTGCTTCCTGTTTATGCCCCTGTGTATGCCGTAGTGCTGTCGTCAGCAATGTCCTTTCCATTTCCGGCTGTGCCTCCGCCAGCAAGTTTTGATGACCGGAACGTAGCGCGCGATCGGCCCATTGTGCCAATAGCGTGGCCCAACTGTCCGGCAGAATATGCACGGTGGAATCCGGTGCCGTGGTCTCGAACAGTTCAGGCGGCAAATCCTGAATCAGCACTTCCTGACCAGCGGCCATGACCGTCAACCAGCGACAGGTGTTTTCCAATTGACGCACGTTGCCGGGCCACGGTAAACGAGTTAGCGCTGTTTCCGCTTCTGGATGCAGATTCTTCGGCTCGACACCCAGTTCTTTGGCCGTAGCCTGCAAGAAATAACGCGCCAGACGAGGGATATCTTCCCGGCGTTCACGCAGCGGGGGCAGGTGAACGCGAATCACGTTCAGGCGGTGAAACAGATCTTCACGAAACTTGCCTTCCTGCACGCGTTGTTCAAGATTTTGGTGTGTTGCCGCGATAATGCGGACATCCACTTTCACCGCTGCATAGCCGCCGACGCGATAAAACTGTCCGTCTGCCAGTACGCGCAACAGGCGTGTTTGCACGTCCAGCGGCATGTCGCCGATTTCATCCAAAAATAGCGTTCCGCCATCGGCCTGTTCAAAGCGGCCCTGACGAATCTGGTTTGCGCCCGTAAACGCGCCTTTTTCATGGCCGAACAGTTCTGATTCAATCAGATCTTTGGGAATGGCGGCCATATTCAGAGCAATAAAAGGGGCTTTGGTACGCGGGCTGTGGCGATGTAGAGCGTGTGCCACCAGTTCTTTACCGGTTCCCGATTCGCCGTTAATCAGCACGCTGATCGATGAGCGAGACAGGCGGCCGATGATGCGGAAGACATCCTGCATCGCGGGCGCTTCGCCAATAATGTCCGTTGTCGGGCCATTGATCGGCTGGTTACGTACCGGCTGCTGCTGCTCCAGATAATGGCTGATCGCGCGCTCAACCAGCGCAACGGCTTCATCAATATCGAACGGCTTCGGCAAATAGTCGAACGCACCCTGTTGGTAAGCGCTGACGGCAGCATCCAAATCGGAATGTGCCGTCATAATGATGACCGGGAGCATCGGGTGGCGCTGTTTGATTTGCTGTAAGAGTGCTAATCCATCCATCCCAGGCATGCGGATGTCGGACAGCAGAACGTCGGGGGTTTGTGTTGCTAACGCATGCAATACCTGATTTCCGTTCTCAAACGTTGCGCAGGTTAAACCCGCACCAGCAAGCGCGCGCTCAAGCACCCAACGGATGGAGCTATCGTCATCGACAATCCAGACTATCCCTCGTTGCATTGTGAACCTCACTGGCGAATGGGCAGGTAAACCGAGAATTCGGTGTGTCCTGGCCAACTGTTAAATTCAATTTTACCAGAGTGCTGGTCGATAAGACTGCGGGCGATGGAAAGCCCTAAACCAGTTCCCCCTTCGCGCCCGCTCACCATCGGGTAAAACAGGGTGTCTTGTAGTTGAGCGGGTACGCCGGGGCCGTCATCTTCCACGTCAATACGGGCGGCGAGACGATAGCGCACGCCGTGTAACGTGAGCTGAAAAGCCGTGCGGGTACGAATCGTAATCGTCCCGCCTTCCTCGCCCAGCGCCTGTAGCGCATTGCGGGTAATATTCAGCAGTACCTGTTCAATCTGGTCAGGGTCGTGCGTCAGCTCTGGCAGACTGGGGTCATAGTCTTTCACCAGCGTCACGTTATCTGGCTTTTCCAGTGACACGAGCTGACAAACGCGTTCGGCGACCTGATGAATGCTTTGGGTGACGTGCAGGCCGGGCTGCTGTGGCCCGAGCAGGCGATCGACCAGATTACGCAGGCGATCCGCCTGTTCGATGATGACCTTGGTATATTCCGTCAGCGCCGGATCGGGCAAGGCCTTTGCAAGCAGCTGCGCGGCACCGCGTAATCCGCCAAGGGGATTTTTTATCTCATGCGCTAAGCCCCGGACTAAATCACGGGCAGCCTGCTGTTGTGCATGTTGAAGCTGTTCCTGACTGAGACGGCGCTGATTATCCATCGGCGCCATTTCCAGCAGGATAAAATCGTTTTGTACCCGCTGAGCGGTGAGCGACATGATGTGCGCTTTACCATCTACGACGATGGTGACTTCGTTATCTGTAAAACCTTGCCCTGAATCCAGACTTTCACGCAGTAAATCGATATTCAGAGAAAAATATCCCAGCAAATCGGGCAGCGGTGTGCCGGATAATTTACGCGAGCTTTGTGCCAGTAATTGCTGTGCTGCCGGGTTGGAATAGTGAATCGCCAGATCGTTATCCAGCAATAAGATGCTGTTTATCAGAGAATTTAGGATCTGCCCAGCATCGGGCAGCGTGCCTGTTGCCATAACGCAGACTCCCGCACCGTCGTGGTGCATTGTAGTGTGAATGATGGATGTTACGTCGCAACGGCCAATGCCGGCGGTGAAAAAAGCCCATCCGAAGATGGGCTGAAGCGTTTCCACGGCAACAAGAACAAACTTCTTAGTATTCTGTTGTTTATCGGTCATGGTTGGGTATCAGCACACCCAACCATGCTGTCGTTATTAAACGCTGTCGTTATTAAACGCTGTCGTTATTAAACGCTGTCGTTATTAAACGCTATAGTACAGTTCGAACTCAACTGGGTGCGGCGTCATACGAACGCGGTCAATCTCAGATTTACGCAGTTCGATGTACGCTTCGATAGCGTCATCGGTGAACACGCCACCACGGGTCAGGAACTCGCGGTCTTCGTTCAGTGCAGCCAAGGCCTCGTCCAGAGAACCTGCAACTTTTGGAATCTCTGCTTCTTCTTCTGGAGGCAGATCGTACAGGTTTTTGTCCATAGCATCGCCAGGGTGGATTTTGTTGATGATGCCGTCGAGGCCAGCCATCAGCAGTGCAGCGAAGCACAGGTATGGGTTAGCTGCTGGATCCGGGAAGCGCGCTTCGATACGACGTGCTTTCGGGCTGGCAACAACCGGAATACGGATTGAAGCAGAACGGTTACGGGCAGAGTAAGCCAGCATAACTGGGGCTTCGTAGCCTGGGACCAGACGCTTGTAGGAGTTGGTGGTTGGGTTCGCCAGGGCGTTGATAGCTTTAGCGTGCTTGATAACACCGCCGATGTAGAACAGAGCCAGTTCAGACAGGCCGCCGTATTTGTCGCCAGCGAACAGGTTAGTACCGTCTTTGGACAGAGACATGTGGCAGTGCATACCAGAACCGTTATCACCGAACATAGGTTTTGGCATGAAGGTCGCAGTTTTACCGTAGGCGTGAGCCACGTTGTGCACGACATATTTGTAGATCTGAATTTCGTCAGCTTTTTTGGTCATGGTGTTGAAGCGGGTAGCCACTTCGTTCTGACCTGCGGTTGCCACTTCGTGGTGGTGAGCTTCAACAACCAGACCCATTTGCTCCATGGTCAGACACATAGCAGAACGGATGTCCTGTGATGAATCGACGGGTGGAACTGGGAAGTAGCCGCCTTTCAGACCTGGACGGTGACCTTTGTTACCGCCTTCGTATTCTTTACCGGAGTTCCAGTAAGCTTCGACGTCGTCGATAGCAACGTGAGAACCGGACGTGCTGCTGCCGAAACGGATGTCATCGAACAGGAAGAATTCTGGCTCAGGCCCGAACAGAACGGTATCGGCAATGCCAGAAGAACGCAGGAAATCTTCCGCACGTTTCGCGATAGAACGCGGGTCGCGGTCATAACCCTGCATGGTGCCTGGCTCAAGGATGTCACAACGAATGATCAGCGTAGAATCTTCGAAGAACGGGTCGATCATCGCCGTGCTAGCATCCGGCATCAGAACCATGTCTGACTCGTTGATACCTTTCCAGCCGCCAATGGAAGAACCATCAAACATTTTACCTTCTTCGAAGAAGTCGGCATTAACTTGATGAGCCGGAATGGTGACGTGCTGCTCTTTACCTTTAGTATCCGTGAAGCGTAAATCAACAAACTTCACTTCGTGCTCATTCAGCATCGTCAAAACATGTTCTGCGGACATACTTGGTTCTCCCGATTGGTCATTTATCGTCGTGGAACGAATATCGTTGTGGATTGATGTTGTTGCCGTGAGTAGACTAAAGCTAAAAGTGTGCCAACTTTTTAAATGTGTGCAATGTGTTGCTACTTGGGGCTTTCTCACGGAAATTCACTGCACCATTATAGTTTAAAGCACCAAAATGGTGCTTTTTATGTGAATTATTGCACTTATTTGGTGCATTTATGTTCTCTTGTAGCGCTTTTGCACCGTGAAAGGGATCACAAAGCAGGCAGCTCTAGGTTGTTTATCATAGATGTTTGTGATCTTGTTTAGTCCCTCGATTAATACGTGTACAATAGCGCGCTATTTCTAAATGCCTGAGGCAAAGCTGTGATCGAAAATTTGCGTAACATCGCCATTATTGCGCACGTTGACCATGGGAAAACCACCCTGGTTGACAAGCTGTTGCAACAATCCGGAACGTTCGGTGAACGTGTCGAAGCAACCGAGCGTGTAATGGACTCCAACGATTTGGAGAAAGAGCGTGGAATTACCATCCTCGCAAAAAATACCGCCATTAATTGGAAAGACTACCGCATTAACATCGTCGATACCCCGGGACACGCCGACTTCGGCGGCGAGGTTGAGCGTGTTATGTCGATGGTTGACTCGGTACTGCTGGTTGTTGATGCGATGGATGGTCCGATGCCGCAGACGCGTTTCGTGACCAAAAAAGCATTTGCCAACGGTCTGAAACCGATTGTGGTTATCAACAAAGTTGACCGTCCTGGCGCGCGTCCTGACTGGGTTGTCGATCAGGTATTCGACCTGTTCGTGAACCTGGATGCGACTGACGAGCAGCTGGATTTCCCGATCATTTATGCTTCTGCGCTGAATGGTATCGCGGGTCTCGACCATACCGACATGGCGGAAGATATGACCCCGCTGTATCAGGCGATTGTCGATCACGTTTCTCCGCCTCAGGTTGAGATGGATGCGCCGTTCCAGATGCAGATTTCTCAGCTGGACTACAACAACTATGTTGGTGTTATCGGTATCGGCCGTATCAAGCGCGGTAAAGTTAAGCCTAACCAGCAAGTGACTATTGTTGATAGCGAAGGCAAAACCCGTAACGGTAAAGTCGGTAAAGTTCTGACTCACCTGGGTCTGGAGCGTATCGACGCGGCTGAAGCGGAAGCAGGCGATATCATCGCGATCACTGGTCTGGGCGAGCTGAACATTTCCGACACCATCTGCGATCCGCAGAATGTCGAAGCGCTGCCAGCACTGAGCGTCGATGAACCTACCGTTACCATGTTCTTCAACGTCAATACTTCACCATTCTGTGGTAAAGAAGGTAAGTATGTCACGTCGCGCCAGATTCTGGAGCGTCTGAACAAAGAGCTGGTACACAACGTTGCCCTGCGCGTTGATGAAACTGAAGACGCTGATGCGTTCCGCGTTTCTGGCCGTGGTGAATTGCACCTGTCGGTTCTGATCGAAAACATGCGTCGTGAAGGCTTTGAACTGGCCGTATCACGTCCAAAAGTTATTAACCGCGTTATCGACGGCCGTAATCAGGAACCGTTTGAAAACGTGACGCTGGACATCGAAGAACAGCACCAGGGGTCAGTCATGCAAGCCATGGGTGAGCGTAAAGGTGATGTGAAAGACATGATTCCAGATGGCAAGGGTCGTATCCGTCTGGATTACCTGATCCCTGCTCGTGGTCTGATCGGTTTCCGTACCGAATTCATGACCATGACGTCTGGTACGGGTCTGCTGTACTCCACGTTCAGCCACTACGATGACGTGCGTCCGGGCGATATCGGCCAGCGTCAGAACGGCGTGCTGATCTCTAACGGTCAGGGTAAAGCCGTCGCGTTTGCGCTGTTCAGCCTGCAGGATCGCGGTAAGCTGTTCCTCGGACACGGTGCAGAAGTGTATGAAGGCCAGATCATCGGTATTCACTCACGTTCTAACGATCTGACAGTAAACTGTCTGACCGGTAAGAAACTGACCAACATGCGTGCATCGGGTACTGATGAAGCTACAACACTGGTTCCGGCGATCAAAATGTCTCTGGAACAAGCGCTGGAGTTCATTGATGACGACGAACTGGTTGAAGTTACGCCACAGTCTATCCGTATTCGTAAGCGTCACCTGACCGAAAACGATCGTAAACGCGCCAGCCGCGGCAGCAAAGACGTCTAATTTCAGACGGATTTGTCTGTTACGCAACAGGGCACCTTCGGGTGCCCTGAATTTTATGCGCTTTCTTCCACTTTAACCTTTCCTTATATTTCCTCCCTGTTCAGTTTCGCCATTTCCCGCTACAGTGAAAATCCTACGATTACGTCAGGAGGTGGCTGCCATGCTGTATATCTTTGATTTAGGTAATGTCGTCATTGATATTGATTTCAAAAGAGTATTAGGCGTCTGGAGTAATCTGAGCAGTGCGCCGCTTGCGACGTTGCAAGAACGTTTTGTGATGGGGGAAGCATTTGAACAGCATGAGCGGGGCGAGATTAGCGATGAAGAATTTGCGACCAGACTGTGTCAGGAAATGGGCATCGCCCTGAGCTTCGAGCAATTCACCGCTGGCTGGCAGGCTATCTTTGTCGCATTGCGTTCTGAGGTTATCGACATCATGCAGCGCCTGCGTCAGGAAGGGCATCGTGTGGTGATTCTGTCGAATACCAATCGCCTCCATTGTTCACACTGGCCGGCGTTGTTCCCAGAAGTGGGGGCTGCGGCCGACAGAATCTATCTGTCACAAGACATTGGACTACGTAAGCCGGAATTGGCGATTTATCAGTATGTCCTGACACAGGAAGGCGTGACGCCAGAACAGGCTGTCTTTTTTGACGATAATGCCGCGAACGTCGATGCCGCACAGAGTTTAGGCATTCACAGCATTCTGGTGACCGATCGTCAGGTGGTGCCGGATTTTTTCGCTATGCAGGCAACGACAGCTAAAGCATGATTGATATCGCAGGGGCGGACACGGCCTCTATTGGGAATGATGACATCAGGAGTAGTTGGGTTTTATGATTGCGCTAATTCAGCGAGTATCCAGCGCCAGCGTTACGGTAGAAGGCAGTGTGGTTGGGGAAATCGATAAAGGTTTGCTGATCTTGCTGGGCGTTGAGCAGGGCGATGACGAACAAAAAGCCACGCGACTCTGCGAGCGTGTGTTGGGTTACCGCATATTCGGTGACGATAACGGGAAAATGAATCTCAATGTTCGTCAGGCTGGCGGCAACGTGCTGGTGGTTTCGCAATTTACGCTGGTGGCTGATACGCAGCGTGGTATGCGACCTGGGTTTTCTCGCGGCGCGCATCCCTCTGAGGCTGACCGTCTCTATCAGTATTTTGTCGGACAGTGCCGTGAGCAAGGCGTGCACACGGAAACAGGGCAGTTTGCGGCGGATATGAAAGTGGCATTGGTGAATGACGGCCCGGTGACGTTCTGGCTACAAACATAGCGTTCTACAAACATAACATTCTACAAACATAACATTCTACAAACATAGTGTTGCAGGCTCCGCCACGGTTATCGCGCTGCGTATCAGTTTGTCAGCGGTCTGATTTTATGAACCCCGATGCAATGGGGCATCTCGGTATAGAGGAAGGGTTATGTATCATCTGAGAGTACCTGAAAGCGCAGAAGAACTGGATGCGTACTATCAATTCCGCTGGGAAATGCTGCGTAAACCTCTGCGCCAGCCGTTAGGCTCCGAGCGTGATGCCTATGATGCCTTGGCACATCACCAAACCGTGGTGGATGAGCAGGGAAGGCTGGTCGCAATTGGCCGTCTTTCCATCAATGCGGATAATGAAGCGGCCATCCGTTTCCTGGCGGTTCATCCCGACGTGCGGGGGAAAGGGTTAGGCACGTTGCTTGCGATTACTCTGGAGTCCGTGGCGCGTCAGGAAGGCGTCAAGCGCGTGGTCTGTAGCGCCCGTGAAGACGCAATGGATTTCTTCTCCAAGCTGGGTTTTGTTAACCAGGGCGAAATCACTGCACCACAAACGACGCCTGTGCGGCACTTTCTGATGATTAAACCGGTGGCGACGCTGGATGATATTTTGCACCGCCCTGACTGGTGCGGACAGCTACAACAGGCCTGGTACGAGCACATCCCTCTGAGTGAAAAGATGGGAGTGCGGATAAGCCAGTACACCGGGAAAAAATTTATCACCACCATGCCTGAAACGGGCAACCAGAACCCGCATCACACGCTTTTTGCCGGCAGCATGTTTTCTCTCGCGACGCTCACCGGTTGGGGACTGATCTGGCTGCTGCTGCGTGAGCGGCACCTCGGCGGAACAATTATTCTGGCGGATGCGCACATTCGTTACAGCACACCGGTGAGTGGCCGACCGAGCGCAGTTGCTGATTTAGGGTCGCTGAGTGGCGATCTTGATCGTCTGGCGCGTGGGCGTAAGGCACGCGTGCAGCTAAATGTCGAGCTCTTCGGTGATGACAGTAAAGGGGCGCTATTTGAAGGGGTATATATCGTGCTGCCTGCTCAACCGGATGCGCCACTGGAAGCAGGCGGGTCGGAGGTGGATTAACTCGCAGTGACCATATTATGATGGCCTTCCTATCGGAACATCACGCTGCATGTTAGCCTGCAGCATTTCGCCATAATAATACACGTGATTCTGACTGTGTGATGTTGCTGACAAAGTCCGTAGAGCGGGAGTAACGGATAGATCGTAAAGACGCTGCAAGTACGTCCATGTAAGCTCGGCTTGCGCCATCCCTGGCGCAAACGCTTTACTCTTCTATTCCGTTACTCCCGTTTCCATTTGGTAAATAGATTTGCCAACGGCCTGGCCCCGTGTATTGAAAGCGCAATCATTCTTGCGCTTCTGTCACGGTTCCCTGATGCATTTGCTGTCTGATTGGGCGATCGTTGCTATCCACACCCTGCAGCGTACCGTTTAGCGTTGGCTTCAGCGGCGTATCGGCGGCAAGCCGCCCATTCAACTGTAATTGCAGATTCGTGTTGCCTGTCGGTGCGGTTGCGGGTTCTGGCCATCCCCAGCGCGTCAGAACATCCAGCGGTACAGCGCGCCCTGTCAGAGACAGGGAGAAATTGCGTGCTGGTTGCTGGCTGATAGTCGCTTTGGCGTCCAGCATGCCATTTTGCGTAAATGCGCTAAGTTCGTTAATGGCGATCTGGTTATCGTCAGCCACCAGTGCCAGTGAAGGACGACGCACATCGACTTTATTGAACGTCGCGTCGCTGGCATTAAGATTCAGCGATCCTGCCCATATTCCCCACTGGTGGTTGCGAGCCAGCAACAGATTACTGCCGTAGCTATCCAGCGCGGTCAGTTGGAAGGGGAAATCAGGGTTGATATCAATCAGCAGGTTGCGATTCGCCGTGAATTTTTGCACATTCACTTCTGCCAGCCAGGATGGCAATGTTGCTTGCCAGCGCTGACGCCAGTCGCCGGGGAGCGTGTATTCCATTCCTGCGACAACAAACTCATTCAGCTGTAAACGGTGGTTACTACGCTGCCAGTTGCCGTTGGTTCGCAGCAGACCCCCTTCCCAGCGCGTAGAAAACTGCTTGATGTTAACGCCCATCGGTGACAAATCCAGATTCACGATAGGGTCGATAAGGTGCATGTTGCCGTTCACAATGTCGGTTGCATTGAACGACAGCGTTCCCCCTTCGCTCTGCCAGTCATTCTGCTTAAATGTGACATTTTGCAGGGCAACATCCAGGTCAATAAACGCCCATCCCGGCCCTTCAATACGGGCATCAATCAGATCAAAACGGTCAACGGTAACAGAAGGCAGTTCGGTCACGGGTTGCCAGAAGGCCTCCGGCGTTCTCTGTGTTTGCAAACGGACATTGCTGAGTCGGAGGTTACCGATCTGCCAACTGCCGTCTTCCGCGCGGCTGGCGTTGCCCGTTAGCTGCCCTTGAGCAATATCTGCACCAAAATTGCTCAAAATCAGCTGGTTATGGTTGATTTCACCCTGAACCAAGACCTGGCTGGCGGGAATATCGTTAAGTTCGAGTGAACGGGCGCTGAGCTGGAACTGCCCCTGCTTGCCCAGTAGATAGCCCGCCTCGGGTTGCCACGGCGTCATCCCGCCGTTGATCTGCTGGCCATTCAGGCACCAGTCACCGTCTTTTGCCTGCAGTGCCATCGTGCGCAGTTGGAGTACATCGGCTTCGATAGGAAGTGTGGCTGACTGTGAGGAAAGATTCAGCGTACCGCCTTCTAATTCCAGACTGGCAAAATGGCGTGGTTCGGTAAGTTGACGCACGCTAAACCCGGCTGAAACCTGCCTGGCGGTGAGCGTCGGCGGCTGGTTTTTCTGACCAAAACTGACATCGGTGAGTTGGATATGATCGGCTGTTGACCAATCATGATTGATTTTTCCCAGTGACAACTGGTAGTCGGTGTTCTGGTTTACCCAATTACTCACCCAGCCTGCCGCCCAACTGGTTTGCAGCAATACGTATACGACCACGAGCGCTAAAAAGGCCAGCAGCAGTAGGGTCAGCAATAATTTCCCGATAAATTTCATCGTGTCAGTCCATGCCAATCGTCAGGGAGAACTGTTCTTATGCCGCAATTTCCCTGAAGGCTCAATAGGTAATGCTGTTACAGACAGTAAAAAGCGAGCGGTGTTGCATCACCGCTCGCTTTTACATGAACTGAACAGAAATTATTGCGGGTTGGCGCTATTTTTCTTCGTGAGGGAAAACCAAATTCAGCACGATTGCGGTAATCCCGCCAGCGGCAATACCGGAAGACAGTAATGTTTTAATCCAATCCGGCGCGAATTGCAGAATCAGCGGCTGCTGAGACACGCCAAGGCCAACGGCCAGCGACAGCGCAATAATCATGATTGCGCGACGGTTCAATGGCTCACGGGACACAATGCGCACACCGGAAGCGGCGATCGTACCAAACATCACGATAGTGGCGCCGCCCAGAACCGGCTCTGGAATATGCTGTACAAATCCACTAACGGCAGGGAACAGCCCCAGTGCGATCAGCATCAGTGAAACCACGAAGCCCACATAGCGGCTGGCAACACCGGTAAGCTGGATAACGCCGTTATTCTGGCCGAAGCAAGAGTTAGGGAAGGTATTGAATACGGCGGAAAGGCAAGAGTTCAGACCGTTTGCCAGCACGCCGCCTTTTAAGCGTTTCATGTACAGCGGGCCTTTGACCGGCTGCTCAGACACATCGGAGGTCGCGGTGATGTCGCCGATGGTTTCTAACGATGTCACCATGAAGACCAGCATCAGTGGGATCAACAGGTTCCAGTCAAAGCCTAAACCGTAATACAGCGGTGTTGGCACCATGATGGCCGTATCGTGTTGCGAAGACGTATTTTCCGGCAGCATTCCCATCATCCAGGCGCCCAGATAGCCCACCGCCATGGCAATCACCAGTGAGGCAACACGCAGATAGGGGTTACGTTGGCGGTTCAGCAGAATGATAGCCAGCAACACCACACCAGCCAGCAGTAAATTCTTGGGTGCGCCGAAGGTGTTATTCCCCATTGCGGCATAGCCGCCGCCGATAGAAGTCAGGCCAACCTGAATCAGCGACAGACCAATGATCATCACCACAATGCCGGAAACCAGCGGGGTGATGATGCGGCGGGTTAAATGCAAAAAACGTGAAAGAATGATTTCGGTGAAGGACGCGACCATCAGTGTACCGAACAGCGCCGCCATCATGGTGGGAACGTCTGCGCCCCCATTTTTCAGCGCCAGTCCACCCATAATCAGTGGTGTCACGAAGTTAAAGCTGGTGCCTTGAATAGACAGCAGACCAGAACCGACGGGTCCCCAGGTTTTAATTTGCAGAATAGAGGCCAGGCCGGAGGCGAAAAGCGACATGCTGATGATGCGCTGCGTATCCTGAGCGGGTAAACCCAATGCCTGACAGATCAGTAGCGCGGGGGTAATCACCGCAACAAACATGGCCAACAGGTGCTGGCTGGCGGCGAACAGCGTTTGCGGCAGCGGCGGCCTGTCTTCAAGACGATAGATGAGTTCACTGCGCTGAGGTGCGGCAGCGGCTTCTGTTTGGGACGTTTCCGTGGTGGTAGTCATGATGTAAGTTGGCGTTCCTGAAACGACAAAGAGCGCATTTTAATGATCTCTTTTCTGAAAGCAAACGTTTGCTAGCTCATCTTTTCGATATGAATTTTGTCTGAATGAGCAAGACCTTATTATTTAAGGGGATATACCCGTCATACTTCAAGCTGCATGTGCGTTGGCCGCGTTCAATCACCCGAATCACTTACTTGAGTAAGCTCATCGGGATTCCTTCGCTTGCCGCCTTCCTGCAACTTGAATTATTTAGTGTATAGTTTTAAAAAATGAAGAAGCGCTGCTGCGATTAGGCGTTGGTGTAGCGTGCGCGCTCGGGTAGCCAGCGTTCGATTAGCGCAATGGCATGCTCGGGATAGTGCTCATGCAGGTGGCGCGCAACGCGCTGTACCTGCGGAATCAGTTCCTGATCGCGCAAGAGATCGGCCACTTTGAACTCGGCATTGCCGGTTTGTCGCGTCCCTAATAATTCGCCTGGCCCACGAATTTCTAGATCGCGCTGAGCGATCACAAAACCATCGTTGCTATCGCGTAGAACCTGAAGCCGTTTTTGTGCGGTTTTGCTCATCGGCGTTTTGTAGAGCAGCACGCAGTGGGATGCCACCGCGCCGCGTCCGACGCGCCCGCGCAACTGGTGCAGTTGCGCCAGGCCCAGGCGCTCCGGGTTTTCAATGATCATCAGGCTGGCATTGGGTACATCCACACCGACCTCGATGACGGTGGTCGCCACCAGCAGTTGCAGTTCGCCCTGTTTGAAGGCCTGCATCACCGCCTGCTTTTCCTGTGCTTTCATGCGGCCGTGAACCAACCCAACCTTGAGATTCGGCAGAGCAGCCTTCAACTCTTCGCTGGTGGCTTCTGCTGCCTGTGCTTCCAGAAGATCGGATTCTTCGATCAGCGTACATACCCAATAGGCCTGCCGCCCTTCCTGCTGACAGGCATTATTCACGCGCCCGATGATGTCGCTGCGGCGTGAATCCGGTATGGCGACTGTGGTGACGGGGGTTCTGCCCGGCGGCAGTTCATCAATGACGGACGTATCCAGATCGGCATAGGCCGTCATCGCCAGCGTGCGGGGAATTGGTGTGGCGGTCATAATCAATTGATGGGGATGAAAGCCCTGTTCTTCGCCTTTTTCCCACAGCGCAAGGCGTTGATGCACGCCAAAGCGGTGCTGTTCATCAATAATGACTAACGCCAGCCCGTTGAATTTCACCTGCTGTTGAAAAATGGCGTGCGTTCCGACCACCATGGAAACCTGACCGCTGGCGATGGCATCCTGCTGCGCCTGACGCGCTTTTCCTTTTTGTTTGCCAGCCAGCCAGCCTACTTCAAGCCCCAGCGGTTCAAACCACTGACGGAAGTTATGAGCGTGCTGTTCGGCCAATAGCTCTGTGGGTGCCATTAGCGCGACCTGTTTGCCATTGGCAATAGCACGTAATGCGGCCAGCGCGGCGACCAGCGTTTTCCCTGAGCCCACATCGCCTTGCACCAGACGCATCATTGGGAAGTCTTTCGCCATATCCACTTCAATCTCCGCCACAACACGATCTTGAGCCTGTGTGGGTTTAAACGGCAGAGCGGCGAGCAGGCGTTGCTTAAGGCCATCTTTCTCCTGTAGCGACGAGGCTTTATGTCGCTGCTCCCCAGCCCGCACGGCGAGCATACTCAGGTTATGCGCCAGCAGTTCTTCCATAATCAGCCGCTGCTGCGCTGGGTGCTTACCGTGTTCCAGCTCGCTGAGCTGCATATCCGGCGGGGGACGATGTAGCGTGCGCAGCGCGTCCGGCAGGCTAATGAGCGATCGGCTCAGGGATTCAGGCAGCAACTCATCGATGGGGTTTGCATCGAGCAATGCCAATGCCTGATCGGTAAGTTTGCGGAGCGTGGCCTGACGAACGCCCTCTGTGGAGGGGTAAACCGGCGTGAGTGATTCCTGTAACTCGACCTGCGTACTATCCCCCTGAACACGATATTCAGGATGGATGATCTCCGCACCGATTTTACCGCGCTTGATTTCGCCATAAGCGGTAACGCGCTGTCCCGGTGCGAGGCTGTTTTTCATCGCGGCGCTGAAATTGAAGAAGCGCATGGTCAGCATGCCGCTGCCGTCGCTGATCTGGCAGGTCAACATGCGACGGCTGCCAAAGGTGATGTCGTTGCGTAGGATTTCACCTTCCACAGTGGCATACATACCGGGAAGGAGGTCACCAATAGGATAAAGATGCGTACGGTCTTCGTAGCGCAGAGGTAAGTGCAGCAGGAGATCCTGCACGGTTTCCAGCCCGAGTCGCGCGAACTTCGCTGCCTGACTTGCACCCACGCCGGTAAGTGTACTCAGCGGTTGGGTGTTAAGCAGGCGGCCTTTCATCAGCACTCCGACGATTGCATCGCGGCCCACCACGGGGTATCCGCGACAATTTGACCCTGATGGTCGATATGAGGGCGAGGCAGCCCTTTACGTTTTGCGACGCGTGCCAGTACCGGATAGCCCCCTTCAAACAGCAGCCGCTGCTGCTCTTCTTCATCCAGCGGGCTGTCTTCGCGCTGATACATGCCTGCTATCTGGCGCTGGCGCTGCGCTTCATACAGGATCAACGCCGAGGCTACGGAGACATTCAGCGATTGCACCATGCCAGTCATCGGAATGATGATATCCCGATCGGCCAGTTTGAGTGCTTCGGCAGTAATACCGGTTTTTTCTTGTCCGAGCAGAATGCAGGTCGGGCGGGTGTAATCAATTTCCCGAAAATCGACCGCGTGCTCAGACAAATTGGTCGCCAGAACCTGCATGCCCTCGGCTTTCAGGTGACCAACCGCATCACCGATATTGCGATGGGTTTTCACCTGCACCCAGCTATTACTGCCCGCAGCCGAGGAAACCAGCGTTTTCATCCGGCTGGTGGGCCAAATCGCATGGACCTGGTGCACGCCGACGGCATCCGCGGTACGGATAACGGCAGAAATGTTATGGGGCTTATGCACCTGCTCCATGCAAATTGTCAGATCGGGCTGACGGCAGTTGAGCATCTCTTTTATGCGTGCATAACGTTGAGGGGTCATGACGATTAATTTCGGTTACGGTTAACTTTGATGACATCCGGCATGACGCGAATTTTACGCATAATATTGGCCAGATGAACGCGATCGAGAGTAGTGAGACGGATAAAGGCGCTGTATACGCGGCCGTCTCTCTCTTCCGTATTGATGCTCTGAATATTGGAGTTAGCGGCGTTGATCGCAGCCGTCAGGTTCGCCAGCGCGCCCTGATGGTTGAACATATCGACTTTGATTTCGGCGATGAACTCTTGTTCCGTCACCTTATCCCATTCTACCGCCATGAATTTTTCAGGTTCTTTCTGATAGCCGCGAATGTTACGACAGGATTCATGGTGAATAACCAACCCTTTACCGGGGCTGACGTGGGCGATGATCGGATCGCCAGGGATAGGGCGGCAGCATTTGGCAAAGGAGATCATGACGCCATCCGCGCCTTTGATCGGCAACTTGCGCAGCCCGGTTGTTCCCAGTTCCGATTGTTCGTTCAGCAGATTTTTCGCCACGACGACGCTCATGGCATTACCCATACCAATTTCCGCCATCAAATCGTCCAGCGTCGCGAGCTTCATGCGCTCAAGCTCAAGCTGAATCGACTTTTCAGGGATGTCAGAAAGTTTACGGCCGTTGCCCAGTGCGTGGTTCAGCAAACGGCGACCGAGGCTCACGGAATCATCACGCTTGAGGTTTTTCAGCATCTGGCGGATTTTGGAGCGCGCTCTGGAGCTGACCACGAAGTTAAGCCATGCGGCATTCGGCCTGGCACCTGGCGCGGTAATGATTTCAACGGTTTGGCCGCTGGTGAGCGACTGTGACAGCGGGTAAGGCTGACGGTCGACGCGCGCGCCGACACAGGCATGGCCGATATCGGTATGTACCGCATAGGCGAAATCGACGGGCGTCGCGCCTGCGGGAAGTTCCACAATGCGGCCTTCCGGCGTGAAGACGTACATCTCGTCAGGGAAGAGGTCTGACTTCACGCTTTCGATAAATTCAAATGAGCTACCGGCACTTTGCTGGAGTTCCAACAGGCTTTGCATCCAGCGTTGGGCGCGTACCTGTGCCGTAGTGCTACTCTCGCCTTCTTTATAGGCCCAGTGCGCGGCAACACCCATTTCCGCCATTTGATCCATGTCGTCAGTGCGAATTTGTACTTCGACCGGTACGCCGTGCGGGCCAATCAGAGACGTGTGCAGTGACTGATAGCCGTTGGCTTTGGGAATGGCGATGTAGTCCTTTACTCGGCCTGGGCGCGGCTTATACAGGCTGTGAACCTGACCGAGCACCCGATAGCAGGTGTCCAACTCTTTCACGATGACCCGGAACGCGTAGATATCCATGATGGAGTGAAAACGCTGTTCTTTCAGGTGCATTTTGCAGTAGATGGAATACAGGTGTTTTTCGCGACCGCTGACGCGGCAGGCAATCCCGGCTTCGGTCAAACGACCTTCGATTTCCGACAGGATTTTTTGAATCATTTCCTTGCGGTTACCGCGTGCGGCCTTGACGACCTCTTTAATGACGCGATAACGGTTCGGATACAGCGCCTCAAAACCCAGTTCTTCCAGCTCGGTTTTGAGGTGATGGATACCCAGCCGATGTGCCAACGGACTGTATATTTCCAGCGTTTCGCGGGCAATGCGGCGGCGCTTGTCCGGGCGCAATGAACCCAGTGTACGCATGTTATGGGTACGGTCTGCGAGTTTGATCAGGATGACGCGAATATCCTGCACCATCGCCATGATCATTTTGCGAAAGTTTTCAGCCTGCGCTTCTTTCTTATCGCGGAACTTCAGTTTGTCCAGCTTGGAAACGCCTTCTACCAGTTCAGCAACACTTTTACCGAAAAGCTGTTCCATGTCCTGATAGGTGGCGGGGGTGTCCTCTATGACATCATGCAGCAGTGCCGCCATCAGCGTTTCGTAATCGAGACGCATCTCCGCCAGAATACAGGCGACGGCAACAGGGTGTGTGATATAGGGTTCACCGCTGGAGCGAGTCTGCCCCTCGTGAGCATCACGTGCAACTAAGTAAGCCTGCTGTAAACGTTTGATCTGATCTTCTGGCAGATAACGTTGAATCAGCAGATTAAGGCTTTCAAAAATGTACAAGGGCGACTCGTGGTGTGATTAACGACGGCCTTCAGCAATCGCGGTAACCGCCTGAATCTCTGCGGCTTCCTGCTCTTGCTGTTCCTGACGGTCACGAACATCCAGAATCTGGTTGTTGATCAGACCTTCTTCGATCTCACGCAGTGCGATCACGGTGTATTTATCGTTTTCTTCAGGAACCAGCGGATCTTTGCCGCCAGTCTGGATTTGACGGGCGCGACGAGCAGCGACCAACACCAGGTCAAAACGGTTACCAATTTTCTCTACAGCGTCTTGAACAGTTACGCGTGCCATAATGTGCTACTCCACAGGAAATAAAATGACTGCGCATCATACTGAAAGAGGCGTCAGTCTGCCAATAGTTTGGTGATTAATGCATCATGCCGAACCTGTTGTCTGCTCAAGCGCAGACGTTCAGCGCGAATAATGGTTTTCAGATCGAGTAACGCCAGATCGAAATCATCATTCACAATCAGGTAATCATACTCGCCGTAGTGCGTCATTTCAGCTACAGCCTGAGACATACGGCGGGCAATGACTTCATCGCTGTCTTGTCCACGGCCACGCAGGCGGCGAGCCAGCTCTTCTTTTGACGGCGGCAGAATGAAAATACTGCGCGCTTTCGGCATCTGGGCACGGATTTGCTTGGCTCCTTGCCAGTCGATATCCAGAAAAACATCAACGCCCGTCGCTAATACCTGCTCAATGGCCGGTCGGGATGTACCGTAGTAATTACCGAAGACTTCAGCGTGTTCCAGAAACTCGTTTTCCTGAATCATACGCTTAAATTCATCGACTTCGACGAAGAAATAGTGTTCGCCGTGATTTTCTCCCGGTCGTTTAGCTCGGGTGGTATGCGAAATCGATACCTGAGTGTCGTAAAGCGGCTGAGTTTTTAATAACGCCTGAATCAGGCTGGATTTCCCGGCTCCACTGGGAGCAGAAACGATATATAACGTGCCTTGAGCCATAATGAAGTTTTATTCATGGTTGCGATGGTGAATGCCGATACGCAGCAGGAGAATGCGTATATCCCCGCATTATACACGTCATTCTTCAAGTTGCATGTGCGTTGGCTTCGCTACTCGGCACACTTGCGTGCGCCTCGCCCCGTTGGGGCCGCTGCAAGCAGCGTTCAAACCTGCTTTTAGCAGGTTTGTCAGTCACCCGAATCACTTACTTGAGTAAGCTCATCGTGATTCCTTACCTTGCCGCCTTCCTGAAACTCGAATTATTTAGTGTATATACACGCCAATATGTCATCAGTCGCGCTGCGATAAATTCTCTGCTGACTGTTTTTTCGTTATGCCATCGGGCAAATCGTTTGCCAACGTGTCTTTTTGAGATTGCGACGCGTGTTCCTGTCTTTTTTACTTGCGCTGCAAACGATAAATCATCTTGCGGTGCGTTTGGCATTTCTCTTTTTTGTGCCTCGTATTTTCCCCTCCATTGCTATGTACTGCGGCCCTTCGCTAATGGAGGGCAGGAGGGATTATGTGGCTCAGGATTCGCGCATTTTTGATCATCATTGTTGTTGGTGGGAGCAGCGGTTTTGCCGCAGCGGCCCAGGTCTGCCCCGATTGGGATAACACGCGATCCAGCAAAGAAATTGATGTGCTACGCCATCAGTTAGAGCGGTGGGATGATGTGTATTACACCGAGGGGAAAAGCCCGATAGAAGATGATGTTTACGATCAACTGCGGGAGCAGCTAAACCAGTGGCTAAGCTGTTTCCAACCCCAAAATAGTGTTCCTGTTCGGTTACCCGATCATGGCAAGCAGCTTCATCCTGTTGCCCATACGGGATTGAAAAAATTGTCTGATCGCGAGCAACTGGTGCAATGGATCGCCCAGCGCGAGGATGTATGGGTTCAGCCAAAAGTTGATGGTGTGGCTGTTACGCTGGTCTATCAGCACGGCAAGCTTGTATCTGTGGTTAGCCGGGGTAACGGCCTGCAAGGTGAAGACTGGACGGAAAAAGTTCGTCTGATTCCGGGAATCCCTCATTTATTGATCGGTGCACCTTCCTCACTGGTATTACAGGGGGAGCTTTTCCTGAAGATGACCGATCATCGGCAGCGTATTCAAGGTGGTGTGAATGCGCGCTCGGTGGTGGCGGGTGAAATGCGTCGTCATCAGCCATCTCCCGTACTGTCGCAGATTGGTCTGTTTGTCTGGGAATGGCCGGATGGCCCAAAAACGATGCCCGAACGTCTGGAGAAGTTGAAGGAAATGGGGTTTGCCATGACGGTGGACTATACCCATGCGATTGGGTCATTCGCCGACGCGGAAAAATGGCGTCATTACTGGTATCACAACCCACTGCCCTTCGTGACGGATGGCGTTGTTATCCGCCAGACTAAAGAGCCGCAGGGGCGCTATTGGCGTAATACTGCGGCCGACTGGGCGATCGCATGGAAATATCCGCCTGTTCATCAGGTTGCGGAAGTGGCTGATGTGGCGTTTTCTGTCGGGCGGACGGGTAAGATCGCCGTGGTGTTAAAACTTAATCCTCTGCAACTGGATGACAAATCGGTTAGTCGGGTGAATGTAGGCTCTCTGTCTCGTTGGAAACAGTGGGATGTGTTGCCCGGTGATCGGGTGAGCGTCAGCCTGGCGGGGCAGGGGATTCCGCGTCTGGATAGTGTGGTATGGCGGGGGACTGAACGGCCAGCCATCGTTTCCCCCAGTGAGCATGATTTCCATGCTTTTAGCTGTTTCCGGTATAGTGTGGTTTGCCAGCAGCAATTTCTGGCGCGCTTAATCTGGTTGAGTGGAGAGCATGGATTAAATCTGGCGGGCATGCGTGACGGGATGTGGCTGCGCCTGATGCAGCATGGTTTACTGGAAGATGTGCTGTCATGGCTATCTCTGACGGAGGCACAGCTTAATGCAGTCAATGGCATGGGCGATAAGCGGGCGCGAGATATCTATCAGCGCTTGCAGTCGACACGACAGATGCCGCTATCTCGCTGGTTACTTGCGCTGGGTATTCCTGTTCCCCGTTCCGCAATTGGTGCATTGGATCAGGTGAGTTGGCTAGCGTTACAGCAATGGACTGCACAACAGTGGCGACAGTTCTCTGGTATTGGGGAGAGACGTGCAGAAGAGATTATGGCGTTCCTCAATCATCCAATTGTTGTAGAGTTAGTCGCACGATTAGATAGCGAAGGCATATACAGATAATCGGTGGTGATTTTTTATAACATGTTGAGATCGCAATTTTTATTGTCTCGTGAATTTATTTACATTAAAAGAACAATTCTTTTCTATGCACTGACTTAATCATAAGTAAATTTACGAATTAAATAGTGTAAGCCTATTTGCTATTTAGGAATATAAAAATTCCTGAGCGTCTGATTGTTTCCGTTGAACTCAGGCTTAGTGATGTTGTCGTATAACTTCAGATAATAAGAAAGATTTGTTGGAGCACTTGTCATAATGAAGTTTGTAGCATCTTTTTCGCAACCCAAGTTATCGTTTATCCTGGCACTCTATATTGGCCTTTTTCTCAATATCTCAGTGTATTATCGTCGATTTGATTATTTTTCAAACTCTACGGGAAATCAGGTTCCAACATTTATTCCCGCTCTTGTAGAATTGACGGCGAGTATCCTATTCACTTTTTTCCTGATGAGGATTATTTCGCTCGGTGGACGTCGTTTTTATCGGATTATCGCGACTCTTTTGGTGTTGATTTCCGTTGCTGCAAGCTATTACATGACATTTTTTAATGTCGTGATTGGTTATGGCATTATTGCGGCGGTTATGACCACAGATATTGACCTTTCTAAAGAAGTTGTTGGTTTGAGTTTTTTCCTGTGGATGCTGGCGGTGAGTGCGCTACCGCTGTTTTTGATCTGGAAGAACTCGCTGCGCCATACGCTGATCGAACAGCTTACATCGCCTGGAAAGCGTTTAATGCCTCTTTTGGTTCTTGTTGCTGTTGTTGCGTTGGTTTGGATGCCGCTTCGCTATATGGACAACATTCAGTCGGTGTCTGAGCGGAAATCTAATGTGGATTTGCCGAGCTATGGCGGCGTAGTGGCACACTCGTATCTTCCTTCTAACTGGTTGTCTGCATTAGGGTTATTTGCCTACACCAAGTATGACGAGAGCCAGGATTCTTCCAATCTTTTCGATCCGGCTCAGCATTTCACCTATGTCCCGCCGAAAGGCATTGATGATACCTATGTGATTTTCATTATCGGTGAAACAACCCGCTGGGACCATATGGGGCTATTAGGCTACGAGCGAGACACGACGCCAAAGCTATCGAAAGAAAAAAATCTGGTCGCATTCCGTGGTCAGTCATGTGATACCTCAACCAAGCTTTCCATGCGCTGTATGTTTGTGCGAGAAGGCGGAACGGAAGACAACCCGCAGCGAACGCTGAAAGAACAGAATATCTTTGCTGTACTGAAAGAGCTGGGCTTTACCTCCGAGTTGTTTGCTATGCAAAGCGAGGTGTGGTTTTACAATAGTATTGAAGCGAATAACTACTCTTTCCGCGAAATGATTGCGTCAGAGAAGCAAAATGACGGTAAATCGGTGGAAGATATGTTGCTGGTTGATGAGGTTAAGGAGTCGCTGGCACGTTATCCCAAAGGTAAACACCTGATTGTGCTGCATACTAAAGGTTCTCACTATCTGTATTCCATGCGATACCCTCGCAGCTATGCGCGCTATCAGCCAGAGTGTATGGGGGTTGATGCTTCCTGTACGCGTGAGCAGTTGATTAATGCCTTCGATAATAGCGTGCTGTATACCGATAGCTTTATTGATAGCGTGATTGATCAGGTTCGGGATAAGAAAGCGATTATATTTTATTCTGCCGATCACGGGGAATCGATTGATGATAATTATCATTTGCACGGCACACCGCGTGAAATGGCGCCGCCGGAACAGTTCCGTTCACCGATGATGGTATGGACCTCGGATAAATTCTTGGCTGACACTGATAATCTGTATGCGTTTGAGCAGTTGAAAGCGCAACAGCGCGTTGGCAAAACACATCGCCATGAAGAACTGTTTGACACAGTTCTCGGTTGTCTGGGATACACGTCGCCTGACGGCGGTATTAACCCTAAAAATAACTGGTGTCAGAAACCTGCTATACCCTAAATAATTCGAGTTTCAGGACAAAATGCTAGCGTTTTGAACAGCGCTTGCGCTGACTCCGAAGGGGAGAGGCCATAAGGCCGAATAACGCGGCAAGCGGGGGAATCCCGATGAGCTTACTCAGGTAAGTGATTCGGGTGACTGACAAACCTGCTAAAAGCAGGTTTGAACGCTGCTTGCAGCGGCCCCAACGGGGCGAGGCGCACGCAAGTGTGCCGAGTAGCGTAGCCAACGCACATGCAACTTGAAGTATGACGGGTATAATTGACATGAATCACGGACAAGGACGTCGGTTTCAGGCTGTCAATACACGGGATGGACACTTTAACGGCAGCCGAAATCCTTTTGCTAAAAAGGTATTGACGCTTCAATGGGGTAGCAGTAAGATGCGCCCGCATTCGGCGAGTAGCGCAGCTT
The DNA here is from genome assembly GCF_028335745.1 of Pectobacterium sp. A5351. NCBI lineage: Bacteria > Pseudomonadati > Pseudomonadota > Gammaproteobacteria > Enterobacterales > Pectobacteriaceae > Pectobacterium > Pectobacterium sp. A5351. The sequence goes on along the minus strand of NZ_CP116477.1, from coordinate 4,289,905 downwards.
GGTAGCGCAACTGGTTTGGGACCAGTGGGTCGGAGGTTCGAATCCTCTCTCGCCGACCACTTTCTTCTTCTGTAAATCATTCTCCATTCCTTTTTGAATATCGTCTATTCACACTACTCATTTATGAAGTTTTTCGCTTATAAAATCGTCATTTTTTAAAATGAGTCCCTCATAAAAACAGAGTTTTATTTCGGTGTTTTCTGGCGTCTTTTATTGTCATTGTTTAAAAATAATACTGACTTTACCTCGCCGTATTTAAATGTAAGTTTATGTGCGGTCAACATTTGAGATATTCAAATTACGCCAGTAGCAAACTGGGCCATTAATATTGGCGTCGGTTATCGTTTCTGATTTATACCCGTCACACTCAAAGCTGCTTGTGCGTTGGCAATAATCGGCTCATTTCTGAGCCTCGCCCTAGCGGGCCAACGCTTTGTGTTGTTCAAAACGATAACGTTTTGTCACGTAACTCGAATTATTTAGGGTATATATGACATAGAAAATCGGTGGATAAATTTCTGCCGGTTAGTCGTTCTTCTTCCCTTCTTCATTTTTATTCATAAAACTTTCTATCGATTTATTGCCATTGTAGTGAAGCCAGACGAGAAACGATTCATTGTCCATCGGCTTAGCGTAAAGGAACCCCTGAATATATTTGACGCCGCGCTGCTGTAAATACATGAGCTGCTGCTCGGTTTCTACGCCCTCTGCTACGGATTGAAGGTTGATGCGATGACTCAAGTTAATAATGGCATCAAGAATGGGTGCTTCTTCATCCGGTGATGAAATTGTGCTAACGAATCCCTGATCTATTTTCAGACAATCCAGTGGGAAGTTTTGCAGATAAGAGAGTGAACAGTGCCCGGTGCCAAAGTCATCAATAGCAATCATAAAGCCATCTTCACGCAACTGATGCAGGCGCTGTATGATTTCAGGGCCGTTGCTGATGAGATTGCGTTCTGTCAGTTCCAGCGTAATGCTTAATGAATGCGAGGCAACTTTCTCGGCGAAGCTGTGTACGTCTGAGACAAAACTGGGGTGGTGCAAGTGCTCGGCTGAAACGTTGAGTCCCAGATGAAACCCCGGTTTGACCTGCCAACTGGCAATATCTGACGCGACCAGGTCAAATAAATGCCGGGTGATGGGAATGATCATACTTTCTGCTTCGGCAGCAGAGATAAATACATCGGGTCTGATCCACTTCCCATTGCTGCGTCGCCAGCGCAGTAGTGTCTCAACGCCGGTGCAGGTTCGCGATTCTGCATCATAGATGGGCTGGTAATAGACGGAAAATTCACCGTTAGCGATGCCCTTACGGATTTCGTCGCGGAATAATAATTTACGTTTTTGCCAGTACCACATCGCCGTAGTGAATAGCAGAGAGAGAATGATCGCCAGTGGCAGAAACGTGAAGAATGCCTGCTTCCAGCTCGCTATTTCTTGAGAAGCTGGGGCGGTGATATTGAGGGCAAGGGGGAAGCGACTCGACTTGATTTCAAGCGCAGAGGTAGAAAATAGGCCAGTGCGTGGTGTAATTACCGGGCCAGTTTGAATCGGGTGGCCGTTATCCATTTGCAGGCTAAGTTGGTAACCGCGAATTTTGCTAATCGCAATCATGAGGTCGATCAGATATTGCGCATCGACCATGGCGTAAGCGCCATAACCCGTAATGGGCATCTGCACGAAGATCAGCGCCGGACGTTCTCTCACGTTCTCGGAGCCTGAAATCGAGAGGCTCCAGCGTTCAGAATGGTTCACTGGTAGCGACTGTTGAATGACGTGGCTTATTGGCATCAGCGTGTTGCCAAATGTTGAAGAGCAATAGACGTCGGTATTATGGATAACGCCGATAGCACGAAAGTAAGAAAAGACCGAACCAAGACGTTGCAGTTCGTCGCCGATAACGTCGCAGGGCTGACCATGAAAGCGCTGGAGGCGGTCCACCATATTCCATGCCTGTGTCGAAATATTCTCGGCATGATTCATCGCGATTTGCGCGGTGGATTCCAGATCACGCTTTACCATTAATCTGGATTCAACAAACGTGAACAGCAATCCAAGCAGCAGCGGCAGCATGCCTGCGATCAGTAGCTGCAACAGATTGATGTTATGTTTGCTACGTCTGGGACTCATCCACATCTCCTTTCTGGCAGCCAAGGCCTATGTAGAGGCGTCCTTTTCTCCGTGAGTTAAAGGAGAGCGCTGAATAGAGGTTATTATAGTGCTTATTTGCAGAAAGGCAGCGCTTGCGCGCACGCCCATGCTGAACTCCATGCCCATTGGAAGTTATAGCCGCCGAGCCAGCCGGTCACATCGACCACTTCACCGATGAAATACAGCCCTGGAACCGCATTGGCCTCCATCGTTTTGGAGGACAGCGAGCGGGTGTCAACGCCGCCGATGGTCACTTCGGCCGTGCGGTAGCCTTCTGTACCGTTTGGCTGTACGCGCCACTGTTGCAGGCTCTGTTCCATCTGCATTTGCTGTGTGCTGTTGAGCTGCTTCAACGTGACGTCCGGCAGTTGCCCTAACGCTTGCAGGCATTCAACCAGTCGTTTAGGCAGCCACTGTGCCAGCGTGTTTTTCAAACTTTGGTTTGGGTGCGCGGTACGCTCGTCATTAATGAGCTGGGTGAGGTCGCGATCGGGCAGCAGATTGATGGTGACGAATTCACCCGCCTGCCAGTAGCTGGAGATCTGCAAAATAGCCGGGCCAGAGAGCCCGCGGTGCGTAAACAGAATGTTTTCACGGAACGCCACGCCGTTTTCCGCGGTGACGATGGTTGGCACGGAGACGCCGGAGAGCGTTTGCAGTTGTTCGAGCAGCGGCTTGTGCAGCGTGAAGGGCACCAGTGCAGCGCGAGTGGGGAGTACGTTGATACCGAACTGTGCGGCGAGCTGGTAACCGAACGGCGTCGCGCCCAGACCGGGCATAGACAAGCCGCCGCTGGCAACGACCAGCGATGCGCTCTGGAATGATGTGCCGTTGTTTAGCTGGATGGTGAACAGATCGTCTGATTTCTCTACCGAGGTGACTTCACTGCGCAGACGGAGAGTGACGTTAGCCCGTTCACACTCTGTTACCAGCATGTCCACGATTTGCTGTGCGGTATCATCGCAGAATAGCTGACCGAGCGTTTTCTCGTGGTAAGCGATGTGGTGGCTGTTGACCAGGCTGATGAAATCCCATTGGGTATAACGCGCCAGTGCCGATTTGCAAAAGTGAGGATTGTGAGACAGATACGCCGCGGGTTCTGCATACATATTGGTAAAGTTGCAGCGACCGCCGCCGGACATCAATATTTTCCTGCCAGCCTTTTTGCCATTATCGAGCAGTAGCACACGCAGTCCGCGTTGTCCCGCTTGTGCCGCACAAAACATGCCTGCTGCACCAGCACCGATGATGACAGCGTCAAACTGTTCCACAATGCATTTCTCCGATGAGTGAATAGATTTTCTTGGATGGCCGCAAGCATAAGCCACGGGGCGGCAAATTGTAGTGTTGGTTTTTGTTCGATACCAGCGTAACAATTTGCGTATTTTAGTAATAATATATAATTATTTGATTTTTATTGATTAAGTGATTTCCCCTCCGATCCCCATTACAGATTAAGTCAAAAAAAAGTCATATTTTGCTTTTCCCGACCCCTGCTTGTCGCCGATAATGCGCCGCGTTCATGACCACTAAATGGCCTAACGTTTATGCTACATTTATTTGCCGGACTGGATTACTACACCGGCCTGATGTTGATATTGGCTTTGTTGTTTGTACTTATGTATGAAGCCATTAACGGTTTTCACGATACTGCGAATGCCGTTGCCACTGTTATTTATACCCGCGCTATGCGCGCAGAGTTTGCCGTTGTTATGGCGGGTATCTTTAATTTCTTCGGTGTATTGCTGGGCGGCCTGAGCGTAGCCTATGCGATTGTTCACCTTCTCCCCACGGATTTACTGCTGAACGTGAGTTCGGCGCACGGCTTGGCAATGGTGTTTTCCATGCTGCTGGCCGCCATTATCTGGAACCTGGGTACCTGGTATTTCGGTATTCCTGCCTCCAGTTCTCACACGCTGATCGGCTCCATTATTGGTATTGGTTTGACTAACGCGCTGCTGACGAATACCTCCGTCGTGGATGCGTTGAACGTGCCAAAAATGATCAGCATTTTCCTGTCGCTGTTGCTATCGCCGATTGTGGGGATGGTGGTTGCGGGCCTGATGCTGCTGGTGCTGCGTCGGTTCTGGAACAACAGTAAAAAGCGTAAACGTGTGCACCTGACGCCTGTCGATCGCGAAAAGCAGGACGGCAAACGTAAGCCGCCATTCTGGACGCGTACCGCGCTGATTTTATCGGCGATTGGGGTGAGCTTCTCTCACGGGGCAAACGACGGTCAGAAAGGTATCGGCTTGATTATGCTGGTGCTGATTGGCGTTGCGCCAGCCGGGTTCATTGTCAACATGAACGCGTCTGGCTATGACATCAGCCGTACCCGCGATGCCGTTGTCAATTTGCAGGAATATTACAAGCAGCACGGCGATGCGTTGACGCACGTTATCGACCTGTCTCCGCCTGTGATTCCTGCGCCGGAAAACACGATTCCCGGCAACGGTCAGAAAGCGTTTCACTGCGACAGTTCACGCGTAATGATTGCGATTGAACGTACACAGGGCCTGCTAAATAACCTGAAAAGTTACGACCAGTTAAACCCTGACGATCGTAGCCGTGTGCGTCGTCTGCTGATGTGTATCTCAGACACGATGGATCGGGTGATCAAGCTGCCAGAAACATCGGGTGAAGATAAACGCTATCTGAGCAACCTGCGTAAAGACATGCTGCAGACGGTTGAGTATGCGCCTCTCTGGATTATCGTCGCTGTCGCCTTGGCGCTGTCTCTGGGCACGATGGTGGGCTGGAAACGCGTGGCTGTGACCATCGGTGAGAAGATTGGTAAGAAAGGCATGACCTACGCACAGGGCGTTTCAGCGCAGGTGACGGCAGCTCTGTCGATTGGTGTTGCCAGCTACACCGGTATGCCGGTTTCCACCACGCACGTATTGTCCTCGGCGGTTGCCGGGACGATGATTGCTGACGGTGGTGGCGTACAGGGCAAAACGATAAGAAGTATTCTGCTGGCCTGGGTGTTGACGCTGCCAATCTCAATGTTGATGTCCGGTACGCTGTACTGGCTGGCATTGAAGCTGATTTAACCGTCATAAAAAAAGGCGATTCTGTGGGGAATCGCCTTTTTACTTTTTATCGACGTTCATGGCGTTAATACCGATGGATAGTGTTAATACCGATAATAGTGTTAATACCGATAATAGTGTTAATACTCGTGATGGTGTCAGTCCCAACGTTTAATACCAGATCGTCATGGCAACCAGACTGATAACGATAAGGCCACACAGGGCGGTCGTAAGCAGAAACTGTCCCCGCACCCGCTCGCAACGGCGAATAAACTCAGGGTCGTGATGATCAAGATAGCGTTGCGCGTAGATATAGCGTACCAGCCGGATTTGTTTACTTGGCTGGCCGTGCGATGTAAAGAAGCCACCCCCGTCAACGTATTGGTAAAGCAGCGGGTCACAGTCACGCAAAATCAGCAGTAACACGCGTAATGAAGAGTAGTACCTCGCCATATTGATGATGCAGACGATACATAAAGCCCAGAAAAGCGCAAATGTACTAATCATGCTTCCCTCCCGGTCGTTCTATTCGTCAGATTCGATGGTCATACATTCCCGTTGTCCACCTGTCACCGATGACAAGCGTTACTATTTACCCGCGACGCTTATCTACGACGTTTATCTGTGACATTTTTCTACGAATAGTTATGCCACGCGCTTGCGCACGATTTTATTGTCATTTTGGCTAGCCAACGGCATCACGGCTAGCCCCATTCTTGTTTTCCATCCCAGGGTGCAGCGGACAGGCTCACCGCTCCCTATTTCTAGTGTAGAAGAAGAATGTTCGTTTGTGCCAGAGAGGCAGGCGCAATCAGCATGAAGGACGATTTTCGACGAGATAATGCCCTTTCTGAAAGGAGAAGCTACGCGATCTCACTGTGAAAAGGAGCGGTTTCTACTACACTTATCAATAGAATTAACAGGTTTGAAAACGGGTTGTGATCGACTGAACAGTCCGATAGCGCGGATGGGTGCTATCCTATAATCCGCTGTTAAGTATCAGATTGGCAGGGGAAATATCTGCTAACCCTTAATTAGTCTTTACGGAAGGAGTCTTATTATGGCTTACAAACACATCCTTATTGCTGTTGACCTTTCTCCAGAAAGCAAAGTGTTAGTGGAAAAAGCCGTTTCAATGGCGAGACCGTACAATGCGAAAGTTTCGTTAATCCACGTTGATGTGAACTACTCCGATCTCTACACGGGGCTTATCGACGTCAATCTGGGCGACATGCAACAGCGTATCTCCGAAGAAACCCAGAACGCGTTAACCGAGCTGTCACAGAACGCGGGCTACCCCATCAGTGAGACGCTGAGCGGCAGCGGCGATTTAGGACAAGTGCTGGTTGATGCGATTAAGAAATACGACGCCGATCTGGTGCTGTGCGGCCACCATCAGGACTTCTGGAGCAAACTGATGTCTTCGGCGCGCCAGCTAATTAATACCGTGCATGTCGATATGCTCATCGTGCCGCTGCGTGATGATGAAGACGAATAAAAATTAGCTTTTTTTGCATTTTTTTTCAGTGATGAAAGGCACGGCTTCCAGGCTGTGCCTTTTGTTATATAACAAAAACTTATGGAAAATTTTCCTTCCTGAATCGTCGAAAAACCCTTCCTATCTCGTTGGATTTTAACGTTTATCTGAAAAGAAAACGCTTGCTTAAATATCCATCGCCAGTGTTATAGTCCAGAGGACACAACGTCATTTTCACCGATCCCACAAGCTTCTGCGTGTCTAAAAATAAAGAAGCAGAAGGGAGCTTATTCGTTCAATCAGGAGCTGTTCATGGCACAAATCGTATCTCTGGCGAGTTTTCTTGATTCTGTTCAACAACGCGATCCGCATCAGCCTGAATTTCTACAGGCTGTTAATGAAGTGCTTTCCACTCTGTGGCCTTTTCTGGAGCAGAACCCTCACTATGCGGATTACAGCCTGCTGGAGCGATTGGTAGAACCAGAACGTGTGATTCAGTTTCGCGTCGCGTGGACGGACGACAAAGGTCAGGTACAGGTGAACCGCGCCTGGCGTGTCCAGTTCAGCTCCGCCATCGGGCCGTACAAAGGCGGCATGCGTTTCCACCCGTCCGTTAACCTGTCGATTCTGAAATTCCTCGGGTTCGAGCAGACGTTCAAGAATGCGCTGACGACGCTGCCAATGGGCGGTGGCAAAGGTGGTTCGGACTTTAATCCGAAAGGGAAAAGCCAGGGCGAAATCATGCGTTTCTGTCAGGCGCTGATGACGGAACTGTATCGTCATTTGGGCGCGGATACGGACGTTCCGGCGGGTGATATCGGTGTGGGTGGTCGCGAAGTCGGTTTCATGACCGGTATGATGAAGAAGCTGACCAACAACACCGCGTGTGTCTTCACCGGTAAAGGGCTGTCGTTCGGCGGCAGTCTGATCCGTCCTGAAGCGACGGGCTACGGCCTGATTTACTTCACGGAAGCGATGCTGAAACGCCACGGTCTGAGCTTTGAAGGCATGCGCGTTGCGGTGTCCGGCTCCGGTAATGTGGCGCAGTATGCGATTGAAAAAGCGATGGAGCTGGGGGCGCGTGTGGTCACGGCATCGGATTCCAACGGCACGGTGGTGGATGAGAACGGGTTTACCCCAGAGAAACTGGCGCTGCTGGAAGAGATCAAAAATAAACGCTATGGTCGCGTGGAAGATTATGCGCGTGAAGCGAAGCTGACCTACCTTGCAGGTAAAACGCCGTGGGAAGTGCCGGTAGACATCGCACTGCCGTGCGCCACGCAGAATGAGCTGGACCTGCCAGCGGCACAGACGCTGATTGCTAACGGGGTGAAAGCCGTGGCAGAAGGCGCGAACATGCCAACGACGATCCCGGCGACCGATGCGTTCCTGGATGCGGGCGTGCTGTTTGCACCGGGCAAAGCGGCCAACGCAGGCGGCGTAGCGACATCCGGGCTGGAAATGGCGCAGAACGCGGCGCGTTTGGGCTGGAAAGCCGAGAAGGTGGATGCGCGTCTGCATCACATCATGCTGGATATTCACACTGCATGTGTGCAGTACGGCGGCGAAGGCAACCAGACTAACTATGTGCGCGGTGCCAACGTGGCGGGCTTTGTAAAAGTGGCCGACGCGATGCTGGCGCAGGGCGTCGTGTAACGCCTGCTTTACTTAAAGCGCCTGTATTTGCAGGCGTTTTGATTTCTCACTTATTTCTCTAAGTTTTAGCGACATTTCTTGCTGGACACCGCTTCCTGCCTTTCTTTATCTTAATCAGCATTACGTATCGTTGGTATTCTGTTCCTGCCTTCTGGTACAACCCGTTCTCTTCAAGGCTTACACCATTGTGAAAATCAAACATCTTCCTTTCGATCAGAATCGTAATGGCTGGTCGGCAGATCTTATCGATAAACCGAATTACCCGCAGCAGCGCGGAAAAACAACGGCGGACTGGCTGGTGATCGGCGCTGGCTATGCGGGGATCGCCTTTGCACAGCGTCTGGCTGAACAGCGCCCGGATAAACACATTATCCTGCTGGATGCGGGTGAGATTGGCGACAATGCCTCTGGGCGTAACTCCGGTTTCGTCATCGATTTACCGCACAACATCGGTAGCTCGACGGCCGAGCTGGAAAAAGCGGCGGCTTATCGTCGCCTGTTGCAGTCCGGCGTGGCGCATCTGAAAGACAAGGTGGATCGCCATGCTATCGCGTGTGACTGGAGCGTGGCGGGGAAATATCACTGCGCGGTCAGTTCGACGTTTAACGGCCTGATCGATACTTATGTCCGCGAATTGAATGATTTGGGTGAACCCTATCAGGTGGTGGAAAAAGACGAACTGGCTCGCCGCCTCGGCACGTCTTTCTATCACCGTGCCGTGTATACCCCTAATTGTATTCTGCTAAACCCGGCGGCGCTGGTGGTCGGGCTGGTGGCGAATCTGCCGAAGAACGTGACGGTTTACGCCCATTCACCCGCGCTGAATATCGAAACCGGATCGCGCATTCGTGTGGAAACGCCGTACGGCGAGATTCAGGCGGATAAGCTGATGATGGCGATTAACGGCGCGGCGCGCGGCCTGCCGCTGTTCAATGGTCGGGTGTTTGCCGTGGCGACCTTCGCGACGCTGACGGAACCGCTAAATGCGGAACAGCGAGCACGGATTGGCGATATGCCAGACTGGGGCGTGACGCCGGTTAATGCACTGGCCAGCGCGACGCTACGCTATACGCGCGACCATCGTTTCCTGATTCGGGAACATGTAAAATTTGCCCCGGAACTGGTCAATAGCGCGGTAGAAACCGGACGCCACGCGCGTCGCCATGCTGCTATTTTTGCCCGGATGTTCCCGCAGTTGAGTGATGTGAAGATGGCGCATACCTGGTCAGGCTTGATTAGCGTAACGCGCAACGGCGCGCCAATTTGGGGGCAGCTAAGCGACAATGTGTACGCGTCCGCAGGCTGTAACGGGGCGGGGCTGTCGAAGCAAACCGCTGCTGGACATATTCTGGCGGATTTGGCGCTGGGTGAAGACAACCCGCTGATTGGCGATATGCAATCGCTCGGGCAGGCGAACTACCTGCCGCCACGCCCTTTCCTGGATGTGGGGGTGAACGGTTACCTGACGAGCGAACGCTGGAAAGCCCGCAGCGAGAGATAATGTCTGTTAATTAATCGCCGCGATGATCGTTAGCTGATCGTTCAGACGTTGTTTGGTTAACGCGTTGGTGGCGCTGTCGCGCTGTTGCGTCAGTTCCGCCACGCGTTTCTCCCGCTGCGTGGCATCCGGCAGCAGTAACGATTTCACGTTGATGGATTGTACGTTGCTGTAGCGGCCATCGTCTGACGTCGGCACGCTGATTTTTCCGCTGTTGAGCAGCGATTCGACAATGTGGCGCTCGCGCTCATAGCCCTGCAATCCCGCCAGCTTCCAGCGCTGCGGCACCGTACCTTCGTATTGGCCTTTTTTCACCTCGGTCAGATAACGGATGGTTAGGTTACGAATCGTGCCTGCTTCTTCGCCATATTTCGCTTTGGTATCCGACAGCACCGGGAACTGCATACCTTCCAGTACGCCGCCTTTCTGCGTCAGGTGGCCCATGCGGTAGCTGTTCATGCCCAGACGAATCGGCATGTCATCGTTAACCGGCGTGCCGTTATTCATTTTCAGGTCGGTAATGCGCTGCCCGGCGGGTTTTGTCAGGTCGATGGTGTACGTCACGCCGTCGAAGAAATCGTTGGTGGAATACTTGGACGCGCGGCGCTGCGGATTAAAGCTGTAAGTCACATCGCCGTCCTGTAGCTGATTGAAGTAACCTGCCGACCACTCCATGTATTTCTTCAGTTCTTTTCCGGTGAGCTGATAAACCGTGATCTCGCCGCCAGCGTATTGATAGTTAAAGGCAATGTCCTTGGCGGAGATAGTGCCGACGTTTAGCTTGGGCCGATCGTTATCAATTTGCAGCGCGATCACCTGCGCTTTGGGGGCGTAATGGCGGCTGGCCTCCTGGAACAGGGCGCTGATACCCGTGTCCTGTACGTGTACCTGAGGAATGCCTTTCACGGCATCTTGCGGCACCAGATCGTGCCCGAGGAGCTGCGCAATCGGACGGTTGGCGTTAGTGCGCAGGGTATTGTGATAAGGCTCGTAGATATCTTCCATCTTGCGGTCAGAATCCACGTCCTTAATCGAATAGGTATAGCTGTCCTTATTGATCAGCACGTATTTGCCGTTCTGTTGTTCAAACTGCAAATCGATGCGCGACAGTGCGCGACCGTATTTGTCTGGTTCGGTGACGATCACGCCATTTATCACCTCTTTATCCACTTTTACGTGCATATGGCCCGCGACGATAGCGGCTAATTCTGGGTTCGCACGAGCAATGTCGCCCACGCCGGTGCCCGGCCGCTGGTTCTCGTTATCGATGCCCATATGGGCGACCAGCACGATGGCGTCGACCTTATCGTGAATTTGCTGGATAACGGTTTTTACCGCTCCAACGGGATCGGTGAAGTTCAGCCCTTTCACGCGGTCAGTGCCTTTGGCGAACTCTGCGGTCATCGGCGTATCCATACCGATGATGCCAATCTTCACGCCCTGTCGTTCGACTATTTTATAGGCCGGTAAGTAAGGTTTACCGCTCTCCCAAAAAATGTTGCCCGCCAGCGCGGTGCCGTTGAACTGATCAAGCGAGGTGGAAAGTACGTTCAGGCCGAAATCGAACTCGTGGTTGCCCAGCACCCAAACGTCATAATTCAGGGCGTTAAAACCGAGGATCATCGGGCTGGTTTTGTCATTTTTGAAGGTTTCGACAAAGTTGCCCTGAATGGTATCGCCCGCATCAACCAGAATCACGTTAGGCTGCTGTGCGCGAACCTTATGCACCTGCGTCGCGATCTGGCTCAGGCTGCCTGCCATGTTGGCGGTATCGGTGGCGTAATCCCAGGGAACAAAGGTACCGTGCAGGTCGGATGTCCCCAGAATCGTAATATTAACGGGTTCCTGAACGGCCATAGCAGAAGTACTCAAACAAAGCAGAAGTGACAGAAGTGTTTTTTTCATTATGTCATCTTAGTGTCATAAAAGGTGATGCGCGGAATTATGCGATTTGCTTCTCACTTGTGCTACAGACTTTGCAAAAGCAGCGTAGGAAATGCGAAGCAGGCTAAGTTTTTAATCGCCGATACGCTTAGCATCGCGGTGACGAGATTTTTCAGGTGGGAAGATAGAAATCGAAGCGGTGGCTTTTGGTTTCCAGCATGGATTGTGCCGGTACGCCCGCCAGCGGCGACGCATAGTCTGGTCGTTTTACCACGACGCGTTTTTTTGCCAGCGCGCGTGCGGGCTCCAGCAGCGCGTCGGCGTCGTCATCTGCGCCAACCAGCGACTGAAACACGCGCATCTCTTTCTTCACCAGCGCGCTCTTTTGTTTATGCGGGAACATCGGATCGAGATAAACCACATCCGGCGGCGGCGTGATATCGCGTAGTGCGGTCATGCTCGACGCGTGTAGCAGCGTCAGCCGCTCTTGTAGCCACGGGCCAATTTCTGCGTCCCGATAGCCACGCTGCAACCCGTCGTCCAGCAGAGCCGCAACGACCGGATTGCGCTCCACCATGCGTACCCGACAGCCTAATGCTGCCAGTATAAAAGCATCGCGACCCAGCCCGGCCGTCGCATCCACGACATCCGGCAGGTAATCTTTTTTGATACCCACTGCTTTAGCGACCGCCTCGCCGCGTCCGCCGCCAAAGCGACGACGATGCGCCATGGTTCCTGCAACGAAATCCACGAAGATAGCCCCGAGTTTCGGTTCATCCTGCTTGCGCAATTCCAGACGTTCCGCGGTCAGCACCAGCGCCATTACCGCATCGGGATCGGAAACCAGCCCCCAGCGTGCGGCCAGAGAAGATAAGGCGCCACTATCGGCGCCTTCTTCTGCGATTAAGCAGATGCTCATCCTTTGATGCCGTAATGCGCGAGCATGGCGTCCAACTGCGGTTCGCGGCCACGGAAGCGTTTGAACAACTCCATTGGCTCTTCGGAACCGCCACGAGTCAGGATGTTGTCCAGGAACGACTGGCCGGTTTCACGGTTGAAGATCCCTTCTTCTTCGAAGCGGGAATAGGCATCGGCTGCCAACACGTCGGCCCACAGATAGCTATAATAGCCTGCGGCATAGCCGCCCGCGAAGATATGGCTGAACGCATGCGGGAAGCGGCCCCAGCTTGGGCTTGGCACCACGGCCACCTGCGCTTTGATGTCGGCCAGTGTTGGCAGAATCTGAGCGCCTTTGGCAGGATCAAACTCGGCATGCAGGCGGAAATCGAACAAGCCGAATTCCAACTGACGCAGAATGAACAGCGCGGCCTGATAGTTTTTCGCCGCCAGCATTTTATCCAGCAGTTCCTGCGGCAGCGGTTCACCGGTTTCGTGGTGGCCGGAAATAAAGGCCAGCGCTTCCGGTTCCCAGCACCAGTTTTCCATGAACTGGCTCGGCAGTTCGACTGCATCCCACGGTACGCCGTTAATGCCCGCGACACCGGCGGTATCGATCTGGGTCAGCATGTGGTGCAGGCCGTGGCCGAATTCGTGGAACAGCGTGGTGACTTCGTCGTGAGTAAACAGGGCCGGTTTGCCGTTGACCGGACGGTTGAAGTTACAGACCAGATAGGCGACCGGTTTTTGCAGTTCGCCGTTGCCTTTACGCAGTTTACCCGCGCAGTCATCCATCCAGGCGCCGCCGCGTTTGTGCTCGCGGGCGTACAAATCGAGGTAGAAGCTGCCGCGCAGTTCACCGCTTTCATCGAACAGATCGAAGAAGCGGACATCCGGATGCCAGACATCCACGTCTTTACGCTCTTTGGCAGTGATGCCAAAGATGCGCTTAACCACTTCGAACAGGCCGTTCACCGCGCGGTTTTCCGGGAAGTACGGGCGAAGCTGTTCATCGCTGATGGAATACCGATGCTGCTTTTGCTGCTCGCTGTAGTAGGTGATATCCCAGGCTTGCAATTCATCCACGCCGTAGTGTTCTTTAGCGAAGGCGTGCAGCCGCGCGAGTTCTTCTTCAGCCTGTGGACGGGCGCGTTTCGCCAGATCGGTCAGGAAATCGAGCACCTGCTGCGGGTTTTCCGCCATTTTGGTCGCCAGCGACTTGTGCGCATAGCTATCGAAGCCCAACAGTTGTGCCAGCTCGTGACGCAGCGCCAGCTTTTCCGCCATCACTTCACTGTTGTCCCACTTGCCCGCGTTCGGCCCCTGATCGGACGCACGGGTGCTGTAGGCGCGGTACATCTCTTCACGTAGCGCCTGATTGGTGCAGTAGGTCATTACTGGCAGGTAGCTTGGGATATCCAGCGTCAGCAGCCAGCCGTCTTGTTCTTTGGCTTCGGCCTGCGCTTTGGCCGCTGCCAGCGCGCTTTCCGGCATGCCATCCAGTTCTGCGACGTCGGTAATCAGCTTGCTCCAGCCCATGGTGGCATCCAGCACGTTGTTGCTGTACTGCGAACCGAGTTCGGACAGGCGAGCGGAAATTTCGCCGTAGCGTTTCTGTTTTTCCGGTGACAGGCCGATACCGGACAGTTCAAAATCGCGCAGCGCGTTATCAACGGATTTCTTCTGCGCCACGCTCAGCGCAGCGTAGTGCTCGCCGTCGCGCAGGCTGCGATAGGCCTGATAGAGACCGGCATGTTGGCCGACCCAGGTGCTGTGTTCAGACAGCAGCGGCAGGCATTGCTCATAAGCACCGCGCAGCTCCGGGCTGTTCTTCACGGCGTTCAAATGGCTGATGGGGGAAAAAATGCGGCTAAGACGATCGTCGCTGTCTGCCAGCGGCTGGCACAGATTATCCCAGGTAAACGGCCCCGCTTGCGCCACCACGCGTTCTACCGTCTCGCGGCATTCATCCAGTGCGGATTGCACCGCAGGGACAATATCTTCCGTTTTGATGCTGGAGAACGGGGGCAGGGTAAATGAGGTCAGTAATGGATTCGTCATGGTGCCGTCCTGATAATTGTGGGTGATCTCGTTGCCGATCGATTCTTCGTTTTGCCGTTCCAGACTGGCTGCTGCGGGCAATCCGTTACAGAGAGAAATTCGGCAAGGCGGATATCTACTGCGGATTACTGACTAAGATGGGGTCAAGCGCCGTGAAAATCAATGGTGGAGGGGTTGCCGTTCGTTGCCGAAGGTGCGTTTTGCGGTTGCGGAGAAGCCCCATTGGGCGCCTGAACACGGCTGCTCACGTCGCGTTGAAGAGGTTTTCCTGAAAATTTTTGCACTTTTCCTGCCCGATTTTGTTTTTCGCGTGACCTACTTGATGTGTCTTTTTTTTCAATATTTCAGGGGAATGACAATGGCGATAAACAATCATGATGGCGGGTGCATCGCGCATAAACCTGCCTTAACGGTGGCACGGGCAGTGCATCTGGCACTGTCTGGCGTGTTGATATTGAGTACCGGAACGGTCAGTTCGGCGCTGGCGGCGGAAACGGCCGCCTTGGCGGTGGCACCGGCCATGACGTTTTCCATTCCGGCGGGGCCGCTAGGATCCTCGTTACAGGCTGTTGCCAGCCGCGCCAATGTCATTCTCACGTTTTCTCCCGATCAAACGCAGAATAAAACCAGCGGGAGTGTGCAGGGAACCTATACCGTTCAGGCCGCTTTCGCGGCCGCGCTGGCGGGAACGGGGCTGAGTGCGGTACAGACGGCCACAGGCTATCGGCTGGAATCCGCGCTTGCCGCCGAGGGAAGCGACGGCAGCCTGATGATCCCGACGCTGTCGGTGGTTGGTGGCACCTCGGACAGCGCCGCCGCCGGACGTTCCGTGTTGCGTCAGGCCGACGTTGATCGCGTGCAGGCTGATAATATTGCCAGCCTGCTTGATAAACTCCCCGGCGTCTCGATGGCCGGATCTCCCCGTCCGGGAGGCCAGAGCCTGAACATCTGGGGCATGGGCGATATGGAAGACGTCAAAGTCGTGCTGGACGGTGCGCCGAAAGGCTTTGAGAAATACCGTCAGGGCTCGGTATTTATTGAGCCTGAGCTGATTAAGCGGATCGATGTCGATAAAGGGCCGCATGATATTCGCAGCGGTAACGGTGGCTTCGGCGGCACCATTCATGTTGATACCAAAGACGCCAGCGACCTGCTGTTGCCGGGTGAAAATTTCGGTGGGATGGTCAAATACAGCTATCACACTAACGATCGGCAAAATATCTACAGCGGCGCGCTGTATGGCCGCACGGAAGAGGGGATGGCAGACGGCCTGCTCTACATGAGCAAGCGCGATGGCGACAATATTGAACGCCCTGATGGCTCGCGCTTTGTCTACTCCACCAGCGACATGGCGTCCTACTTACTGAAGACCAACATCTACCTGACGGATGCTCAGACGCTGACGCTCTCCGCCATGCGCTCCGAATCTGACGGCTGGCAGCCATTTGCCGCTAAGCGTGACGATATGGCGACGCCTACGCAGTCGGAAATCGATCGCTATGGCTGGGAAGAGGCCTGGCGGCGCAAGCTGGTTTACCGCGATCAGATCGATAAAAACTACTCGCTGAAATGGAACATTGCGCCAGAGGATCAGCCGTGGCTGAATCTGACGGCGTCATTTGCGACATCGAAAACTGAACAGCACGATAGACGTCCTGATTCAGCTTCGCAGGGTAGCTATCTGGGCACGCTGGGGAATGAAAGCTGGGTAAGCTATAAAGATCAGCTCGCGGAAGTCAGTAATGAAAGCCAGTTCTCCACCGGCCCGCTCGATCATAAGCTGCTGGTGGGGATGCGCTGGCACCAGCATAAGCGCAATACACTTATCTACTATCCGTCAGAAAAGAACAATGCTAGCTACAACTATGGCTATTTCCAGCCTTACTACATGCCAGCGGGCGATCAGGAAACCCGCAGCCTGTATGTACAGGATGCGGTGACGCTGGGCAGCGTGACAATTACGCCGGGCGTGCGATATGACCATGTGACGAACACGGGGAAACCTAACTTTGCGCCACGTTATAACAGCAGCATTCCAGCCGCGGGGCATGACTACAGCAGCGTGACTTATACTGGTTGGTCACCGCGTATTGGGGCGTTGTGGAAAGCGACGGATAACCTCTCGCTCTTTGCCGATGCCAGCCGTACCTGGCGCGCGCCTGTCGTCGATGAGCAATATGAAGTGCAATCTGCGGCGTCTAGCGTGCCGGGAACCAGTCGTAATCTGCAAGTGGAAAGCATCAAAGCATTTCGTTTGGGAGCGATACTCGATTTCAATAACCTGATGCAGGAAGAGGACAGTCTACAAATCCGCACCACGCTGTTCCGTAACCGCGGGAAAAACGAAATTTTCTACCGTCGCGGTATCTTGTGTGAAGCGCAGACGCAGAGCGGTACATCATCATCTTGTGGGCAGCCGCTCTCTAACTATCGTAATCTGCCAGGCTATACCATCGAAGGGGTTGAGATTGAATCCTTCTACGACAGCCGCTGGCTGTTTGGCAGCCTGTCCTTCTCCTCGATTCGCGGCGAGCGCGATGCGTCACCACGTAACCCGTGGGGCAATAAAACCTGGATTGCTGAAATCCCGCCAACCACAGCACACGCTACGCTGGGCACCAAAATTCCGAGCCTGGATATGGCGGTAGGCTGGACGGGGGATTTTGTGCGTAAGCAGGATCGTTCACCTGCCGATGGCGATCCACTGGCCGATATTTGGGCGTTACCGAAGAGTAAGGGATATGTGCTGCATGGCCTGTTCGCAAGCTGGCAGCCGCAGGCGATAAAAGGATTTGAGGCACGGGTGACGGTTGATAATCTGCTGAATACCGATTACTACCCGTATCTGGGCGAATCCGTGTCCGGCGTAGGGCGCAATGTAAAAATCAGCGTGTTACAACGTTTCTAGTCGCGGTATGTGGGGCGGATATCCTGTCCGCCCGTTAGCGAGGGTGTGTTACAGGGACGTAATGCAAATTCAGCAAATTTGCATAATTTCCGTTTCGGAACTTGACAGTCAGAGTGAAAAAACATAAATAAGAACGATTATCATTCTTATATTTAAATGGCGCTCTGGAGTAAAGTTCGATGGTGAGGAAAGCGACGGCCAGCGTTAATGACTTTGCTCAACAGCTCTACTTCGATCACCACCGCTGGTTGTATAACTGGTTGCGCCATAAATTGGACTGTGCCCAGCACGCGGAAGACCTGGCACAGGACACGTTCCTTAGCGTGCTGATGAACCCGGAGCTGCTCACGATTCGCCAGCCGCGCCCGTTTCTGGCCACCGTGGCGCGCCGTTTAGTCGCCAATCATTATCGTCGTAAAAAGATTGAAGATGCCTATCTGGAGGCGTTGAGTACGCAGCCGGATGTTTGTATGCCATCCCCGGAAACGCGTCTGCTAACCCTCGAAATTCTTGAACAGCTTGATACTGCATTGGACGGCCTGCCCGCGCCGGTCAGGGAAGCATTTTTACTGGCACACCTCCACGGTATGCGCTACAGCGATATCGCCGAACGTTTACGCGTTTCCAGCAGTTCAGTGAAGCAGTATCTGCAACGCGCCAATCTCCAGTGTTTCTTTGCGCTGCCGCTATGAACGATCGCACTTTTTATCGTGACAGACAGGGGCTGCCGATTCAGCCGGACAGCGCACGTGAAGCGGTGGCGTGGCTGACGCAACTGATGTCCGACAGCGTTACAGAACAGGATCGCTGTGAGTGGCAGCACTGGCGAGATGCTTCGCCGGATAACGAACAGGCGTGGCAGCATATTGAATTCGTGTGTGCCAATTTGGGCCAGCTTAACGCGCGGGCTGCCCATCAGAGCCTGTCGACGCTTAACGGTATGCCGCGCCGCAGCGTGCTCAAAACGCTGGCTGTTCTCTGTCTGACTGGAGGCGCTGGCGTGGCTGGATCGCGCACCGGCCTCTGGCAGTCGCTGACGGCGGATTACCAGACGCAGGTCGGTGAACAGCGCCATGCGGTGTTGGACGATGGCACGACGCTGCTGCTGAATACGCAGACGGCGCTGAATGTGGCCTACGGCGACGATCTACGCCAGCTCACGCTGATTCGCGGTGAAGTCATGATCGAAACCGGTCAGGCAGAGAAGGCCGCGTTGTATCCGCGCCCTTTCATCGTGACGACGGCACAGGGAAAGGTGCAGGCGCTGGGGACGCGTTTCAATCTGCGCGTGCAGGATGAGCATACGCAGGTGGCGGTGTATGACGGTGCGGTGAGGCTTCATCCGCAGCGGAATGGCCAGGATGTACAAGTGGTAAAAAGCGGGCAGACCGCGACGTTCACTACGCAACGCTGCGGCCAGATAGAGACGGCGAAGGCCGAGCCTGCGTGGGTGAAAGGACAGCTGCTGGCGGATAATCAGCGTCTGGTGGATTTTGTTGATGAACTGAGCCGTTACCGCAGCGGCGTGATTCGCTGCCAGCCGGAGGTGGAGAGTCTGCGGTTTTCCGGCGTCTTCCCGCTGTCGGATACCGATAATATTTTAGCCGCGCTGGTGGAGGCGCTTCCGGTGCAGGTGCGTTATTTTTCTCGTTACTGGGTTCAGATTGCTGCGCGATAAAATATCCTGCCAAAACGTAATAACATTACTTTTTATGCTGTTTTCACTTTTTTTCTGCCCGATCTCTGTCGTTGAACGACCTACCATTATCAGTTGCTTTTTTATGCCTAACGATGTGATGAAGAACGCATGATGATCTTCCTGAAACCCCATTCATTGAGTTTGTTTCCCCTGTCTCCACGGTGCGGGGCGGTAGGCTAATGGTTGCACAGACGCTGAAATACAATACGATTCGGCCTGCCACGACGGTTCGTTGGGGGAGCGGTTCGCTGCTGGCGTTGGCGCTACATGCAGGGCTGATTGTCTGGATTAGCTATCATGCGCTTGATTCCTCCATTGAGGCACCGCCGCCCGCCATGATGTTAATGGTGGCGGATAGCGTGCAGTCCACGCCCAGCCCTCAGGATGCACCTGTCGGCCCGCAGCAGACGCTGTCTACGCCGCAAGAGGCGTCAGCCGAACCGGAGAAAATGACGCAGGATGAGCCACCGCTTGCGCCTGCACTCAAGCCAGTGATTGCCACGGCGCAAAAGGAAAAGCCGCAGCCGCAGAAAAAAGTGCAGAAAAAAAGGGAGAAGCCGGTACAGGAGATGACGCCGCAGGAAGAGATTGCACCATCAGAAAAACCGCCCGCTCCCGTGACCAGCGCACCGCTGCCGGGCAGCAGTCAGCAAGTCGCTGCACCCTATAACAGCGATGCCGCGCAAATGCGTAAAGGCGTGGTGGATTGGAGCAGTAAGCTGCTGGCACACCTGAGCCGCTATAAGCGTTACCCTGTGCAGGCGGCGCGGCAGCGATTACAGGGCGTCGCTCAGATTCGCGTGACGTTAGATCGAACCGGAAATGTGCTGGCTGTCTCGTTAGCCAGCAGCAGCGGGGTGATGCCGCTGGATAAGGAGTCTGTCGCCTTACCGCAACGTGCACAGCCACTTCCGGCTCCGCCAGCAGAAGTGATTGGGGATAACGCGCAACTCACCATCACGATCCCCATTAGCTTCGATTTACGGGAAGCCAGCCGCTAACGGCATGAACTAGCGTGCGATGTGGGCATCATAGCCTGCATAAAAAAACCGAATCGCATATGGGTTGCCTTGTTCAGTAAAGAACTCTGCGACCCTCTCTCGTTCCAGCCCGTAGCGGCGTGACAACAGCCCTGCTTCAAAGGCGGCCTGCTGACGGTCACCTTTGGTTTCCGCCAGATTGTGAGCATAGCCGCAGATATAGCCGCGCCGATAATCGTAGCAGTAAGGGTGGATGTCATTGGTAGATTTTGGGCTGGCGGCTCTCAGCCCAGCGAGGACGCCCCGCTCAAAATGGTTTCCCATGATAGTGCTCCGTGAATGATCGTTATATATTTAATGATATAACGCTTATTTATCACTCACCAGATCTGTTGAAAATTATTCCCGATGCTCCCTGGGGTATACACATACTTCTTCTGCCTGAATATCGGTAGCATCTAATCGAACGAAAAATGAGCATTTTTCACAATTTACTGATTTAAGAAGATAAAAACAGCCGGTTCGCTGGGAGGCGCGTTTGGTGGGATATTTTCTGCCGCAGACGGTTATACTCGTCATACTTCAAGTTGCATGTGCGTTGGCTGGACAAATTCGTTCCCGACGAATTTGTCTTTCTCTTGCCGCTTGCCTGAAACTCGAATTATTTAAAGTATATACTGTCAGTTAATCGACGTTATTTATGAAAACTTCACCGGAAAGCAAGCATGCTAAGTTACCGCCACAGTTTCCATGCCGGCAATCACGCCGACGTGCTGAAACACACCGTTCAGAGCCTGATCATCACTGCCCTGAAAGAGAAAGAAAAACCTTTCCTGTATCTGGATACCCACGCGGGTGCTGGCCGCTATCAGCTCAGCGGCGAACATGCTGAGCGCACGGGGGAGTATCTGGATGGCATCGCGAAAATCTGGCAGCGTGACGATATTCCGGCTGAACTCGACCCTTACATGCAGGCGGTGCGCACCTATAACCATAATGGACAGCTGCGCTATTACCCTGGCTCTCCGCTGATTGCGCGCCAGCTGCTGCGTGAGCAGGACAAACTTCATCTGACCGAGCTGCACCCCAGCGATTTCCCGCTACTGCGCAATGAATTTCAGAAAGATTCGCGCGCCAAAGTGCTGCGTGACGATGGCTACCAGCAGTTGAAATCCCAGTTGCCGCCACTTTCCCGCCGCGGTTTCATGCTGATCGACCCACCGTATGAGTTGAAAACGGACTATCAGGCCGTGGTGAAAGGCATTCAGGAAGGACATAAACGTTTTGCCACCGGCGTCTTTGCGCTGTGGTATCCAGTGGTGCTGCGTCAGCACATCAAACGTATGCTGAAAGAGCTGGAAGCCACGGGCATTCGCAATATCCTGCAAATTGAGCTGGCGGTGCTGCCGGACAGCGATCGCTACGGCATGACGGCGTCTGGCATGATTGTGATTAACCCGCCGTGGAAGCTGGCAGCGCAGATGAAGAGCGTGCTGCCGTGGCTGCATAGCGTGCTGGTACCGGAAGGCACCGGCCATACGCTGGTGGAGCAAATCGTACCGGAGTAATACGCACGGTTGTGGTGGGAAACACGGTCAGTTTTTCCTATCGCAACCATAGGCATAACCTTTATGAGGCGTATGGCTCTGGCGTTACACTCTAGGCAAATTTTATTCACTTAAGCATGGATACACTGATGACCAAACACTATGACTACCTTGCTATTGGCGGCGGCAGCGGCGGTATTGCGTCTATCAACCGCGCGGCGATGTATGGACAAAAATGTGCGTTGATCGAAGCAAAATATCTGGGCGGCACCTGCGTCAATGTCGGCTGTGTGCCGAAGAAAGTGATGTGGCATGCGGCGCAGATTGCCGAAGCGATCCATCAGTACGGGCCGGATTACGGGTTTGACACCACGGTGAACCAGTTTAACTGGGGCACGTTGGTCAAGAACCGTAGCGCCTACATCGATCGCATCCACCAGTCTTACGATAATGTGCTGGGTAAGAACAAGGTCGATGTCATCCACGGTTTTGCCCGCTTTGTCGATGCGCACACGGTGGAAGTGAACGGTGAGAAAATTACGGCTGACCATATCCTGATCGCGACGGGCGGTCGTCCGGTTCACCCTGACATTCCTGGCGCAGAGTACGGTATCGATTCCGACGGTTTCTTTGAGCTGGATGCGTTGCCGAAGCGCACTGCCATTGTTGGCGCAGGCTATATCGCGGTAGAGGTTGCTGGCGTGCTGAACGGACTGGGTTCTGAAACTCACCTGTTTGTGCGTAAGCACGCGCCGCTGCGCAGCTTTGATCCGCTGATTATCGATACGCTGGTGGAAGTGATGAACACCGAAGGGCCGACGCTGCATACCGAATCGATCCCGAAAGCGATTGTGAAGAATGCGGATGGCAGCCTGACGCTGGAACTGGAAAACGGTCAGTCACAAACCGTCGATTGCCTGATTTGGGCGATTGGCCGCGAACCCGCGACGGATAACCTGAACCTAAGCGTCACCGGTGTGGAACTGAACGACAAAGGCTACATCAACGTCGATAAATTCCAGAACACCAACGTTCCTGGCATTTACGCCGTTGGCGATAACACTGGTGCGGTTGAGCTAACGCCGGTTGCCGTGGCAGCGGGGCGTCGTTTATCCGAGCGCCTGTTTAACAACAAGCCGGATGAGCATCTGGACTACAGCAACATCCCGACCGTTGTCTTCAGCCACCCGCCGATCGGTACTGTCGGACTGACCGAGCCACAGGCGCGTGAACAGTATGGTGACGATCAGGTGAAAGTGTATAAATCTGCCTTCACCGCGATGTACACCGCCGTTACGCAGCACCGCCAGCCGTGCCGCATGAAGCTGGTTTGTGTGGGTAAAGAGGAAAAAATCGTCGGCATTCACGGCATCGGTTTTGGTATGGACGAAATGCTGCAAGGTTTTGCGGTCGCCGTCAAAATGGGCGCGACCAAGAAAGACTTCGACAACACCGTCGCCATCCACCCAACAGCGTCGGAAGAGTTTGTCACGATGCGGTAAAGAAGGCGGGTCTACAGCTTTTCTGGAAAACGAAAACATGCTGGTTGAATAGTGAACTATTTGGCCAGCATTTTTTATGCTCAGCCTAACGCGACTATCTCATCCGCTCACTTGCCAGATGATAAACGCCACTGCGCTCACGTTTGCCTACCGCCACCACGGCGATAACCAATACGTCGTCAATAACCTCATAAACCAAACGAAAGCCTGACGCTCGGAGCTTTATTCTGTAGCAGTCCTTCATCCCTCGTAACTTTGCCGAAGGAATATGGGGATTTTCGCAGCATTTTTTTAGTTTTTTGGCGAATTGCTGCTGAATGGTTTTATCGAGCTTGAGCCATTCTTTTAGCGCATCTTCCCTGAATTTGACGCTATAACTCATAGGAAACTATCCAAATCCACGTCAACCAGCGGCTGGTTTTTACGTTCGCCGATCAGCTTAACCAATTCCTGATCGTCCAGCGCATCCAGCATTTTTTCGTAGAGATCCGCAGGAATGCAATAAAACGCAGGCTGGTTGCGGTTCAAGATAGCCACAGGCAGGCCATCACCAG
The DNA here is from genome assembly GCF_028335745.1 of Pectobacterium sp. A5351. NCBI lineage: Bacteria > Pseudomonadati > Pseudomonadota > Gammaproteobacteria > Enterobacterales > Pectobacteriaceae > Pectobacterium > Pectobacterium sp. A5351. The sequence goes on along the minus strand of NZ_CP116477.1, from coordinate 4,266,056 downwards.
CATTGACCGTCGCCATTGGATTCTTTTTCAGCTCACTGACGCTGGCACTGGTATCACTCAATATAATATTCGGCATGACAGACCTCTAATGACCGGTTAATAGGTCTTTAAAATAAGCAATCGAAGACCTGTTAACAAGTCTTTTGATGGTTTTTTTATGCCCGCTCCGAGTGGCCTCCTGCCTACGTTGTGAAGACAATGCTGCTTTTATCACGGCATTCACCTGAATGGTGATAATGATTATCGTTAGTGTTTTGTTTATGGTAAGTTGCGGTAATGGGTTTTATCCCGCTGACTGATTTTTCCTTACAAAACATACGGCTTTCTCACTATGTCTTTAGCTACCCGTACAACGTCTTCAGCCTATCGGTTGTTCAACTTACGCTTAGAGAGTAAGACGTTACTCTCGCCTTCATTAGCTCGCTGTGTGTTTACCGGCCCGGAAGTGCGCCAGATGAAACTGGACGCGCCGGATCAGCGCATCAAGCTGCTGTTCGCCAGTGAAAGCGGGGAGCTGACGCCGATGGCCGTGAGCGATACCTGGTATCAGGACTATCTGGCGCTACCGCGCGAGCGTCGTCCGATTTTACGTACCTATACGCTGCGCTCTGTCTCACGCGAGTTACAGCAGGCAACAATCGATTTTGTGCTGCATGGCGATACCGGGCCGGCCTCAAGCTGGGCGAATCATGCTAAGCCGGGCGATACGCTACAGATTGTCGCACCCAATGCAGAGGCCGATGGCGACAGCGGCGGCTATGAGTGGGCACCACACGAGGGCGTTGAACAAGTGCTGCTGATTGCGGATGAAACGGCGCTGCCAGCGGCCATGGGGATTCTTGAACAACTGGCGACTCAGCCTTCTCCGCCGTCGGTACAGGCTTTTTTTGAAGTGCCGAAAGCGGCTGACTGCGTGACATCGGGTGATTTCCCGTTTGCTCCGATTCACTGGCTGCCGCGTGAGGAAACCGGTAGCACAGTATGGGGCGAACGCCTGCTGGCTGCGGTGCAACAGGACGTGAAGATTCCCGCCAGCGCCTGTACCAACCATGATGAAATCGCACAGGAAACGCCGGAAGACGAGCTATTATGGGAACGGGCAACGGCGCATCGTCCGTTTTACGCCTGGGCAGCGGGAGAGTCTTCTGCCATCAAACGGCTGCGCCGCTATCTGCTCGACGAGCGCCATCTCGATAAAGAGACGATCAACTTTATGGCTTACTGGTCGCACCGCTAAGAGAAAACGTCAGGAGGGATATTCCCTCCTGCGCTTATGCATGAATAGGATTAATGCTCTGGCCAGAACGGTTCGCCTAGTGTCAGCATCAGTCGGTTGGCCCATGAGAAGAAGGCGGCTGACTGCACCACATCGACGATCTCCAGCGTATCTAACCCCTGCTCTTGCAGTTGCTTCAGGTCGTTTGCGTTGACCTGCGCGGGTGTGGCGGAAAGGCGAGCCGAGAAATCGATAATCGCCTGCCAGCGCGGACTTTGGCCGATACCTAAATCGCCACCGGGAACCACATCCAGCAGTCGCTGTACGTCGTTGTCTTGTTTGGAGAGTTGGCTGGCTTTACGCGCGTGTACCGAGGCGCAGTAGATGCAGCCGTTGACCTTGCTGGTGACAGCGGCGATCAGTTCGCGCTCCTTGCGCGGCAGGCCGCCAGCGGTATAGAAAATCCCTTTATCCGTCAGCGTGCGCTGTTCCAGTACCGGGAGATTGCGGCCTAGCAAACGAAAATAGTCGGAATCGGTGTGGCCGAAACGCGCCAGAATCGCCTGCTCATCCGCATTAAATTCGGCCAGCGGCTTGGGCGCGATCCATGGTTCCCAACCCAGCTCTGCCTGAGTAAACGCCTGCGGTGCAGATTTGCCGCTGTGCGTCAACGGTTGGGTATGCCACTGACCCGCGACGGCGGCCTGTGAATGCGGCTGGCCGACGCGATGGCCGGCAATCAGGCGATAGCCGCGCAGCAGCCGGCTTTGAAAATTCACAAATGCGATGAGCTGAGACAGCGTCACGATATCGTTTACCGACCAGCCTGCTTTTTCCAGCGCGGTGACGTGTGGCGCTGCGGCCTGCACGGGCGTTTTCGTCAGGCGTTCGGCGTGATCCAACGCTAGCTGTAGTGCCGGTGTCAGCGTGGGTTCCAGGAAATCTGCCAGCCGCTCGGCATAGAAATGTTGTAGCTGCTCATCCTGCTGCCAGCCACTAATCTTTGCGGCAAACCAGAAGCGCAGCGATAGCGGCAGTGTTGCATCGTCTGCGGTGTTGGCATTAAACAGCACATCGTAGCTGCCCTGAGTGTGTCGGGTTGCTGCATCGCGGGTTTTTCTGGCTGCGGCGAGGGCGGAATCCGGGCCGATTTCGGCCAGTGCATCCAGTACGTCAGGGGTGTGTAATGTGTTAGCGTGCGTCATGCAATCTCCTGCCCGAGCGGGCTTTTCTGTTTGACGGCGGATCTCCAGCCCAACGCGGGGGCCACCTGAGTGGCAATCAGTTCAAGCGAACGCAGAATCAATGCGTGCGGCGGATCGATGGAATGCACCTGGAATGTCACATCGGTCGCACGTTCCAGCGAGCTGTCAGCCCGAAGTGACGCGATGACATCCTGCGCGGTGCCGACATGGCTATCGAAGGAGGCGATCAGCGCCTCTACCGAGTCGTGAGAAATCGGTCGGAACGTGCCGGAACGGGCGGCGGAGCGATTAAGCCCCTTTTCTGCCAGACTCAGCGCTAACTGTCGATCGTCAGCCACGAAAACGCTACGCGAGCTGAGGATGCGCGGTTCGACGCCGGTGGGCAACGCGGCCAGATAAGCGTCGATCATCGGATTTTGCAGGTCAGCCAGCGTGGCGTCTGGGAAATGTTCCGGGCGTGGCTGGGTACGAGAGAGCATCAAGCCATCGCCTGCTTTACCGGCTCGTTCTGCCCCTTCGATGGAAAACGTGGCCTGCCAGACGCGCTTATCCAAATGCGGGGCGGCAGGGTAGAGCTGATTACCGTCTTCGCTTAGTGCTTCTCCCCGCCACGCAGCGCGCAGTTTCTCAAGATAGCGCCCGAGGATCTGCCCGCGCTGTGCGCTGTCGTGACCGAAGGCGGCAAATGAGGACGGTGTACCGCCGGAACCGACGCCGATTTCCAGCCTGCCGTTGCTGAGTAAATCGAGCACGGCGGTATCTTCCGCTACGCGCAGCGGCTCTTCCATCGGCAGTGTAATCACGCCGGTGCCGAGTTGGATGCGGTGCGTGCGTGCGGCAACCAGCGCCAGAAACACCAGCGGCGAAGGTAGCCCGCCTTCATCGGCGTGAAAGTGGTGCTGCGCGACCCAGGCGCTGTCGAATCCGAGTTGTTCGGCTTTGACGATTTGTTCCGTCGCCAGCCGATAGCGTTGCTGAGCGGAAGCGTCGTCCAGCAATCGCGTGAAAAATCCCAGCCGTTTCGTTGTCATTCTACAGTCCTTGGTTTAGTGCCATGTTTTTCAGCGTGAATGTGTTTCAGAGTGAATGTGGATTCAGTACGAATGTGAGAGTGATGCGAACGGGAAAAAGCCGGATGTTGCTGCCCGGGGATGGCCGCAATGAGTTCACGGGTATACTGATGTGCGGGCTGGGCGAAGATCTGCTCCACCGGGCCGGATTCAAGCTGCTTGCCGTGATACAGCACCGAAACGGTGTCGGCGATCTGGCGTACCACCGCCAAATCGTGTGAGATGAACAGATACGTTAACCCGAGTGATTCCTGTAATTCGGTCAGCAAACGCAGAATCTGCGCCTGCACGGTGACATCCAGCGCGGAAACGGCCTCGTCCAACACCAGTACCTGTGGTTCCAGCATCAGCGCCCGAGCGATAGCAACACGTTGGCGTTGGCCACCGGACAGCTCACGCGGTTTGCGCGACAGCAACGCAATTGGCAGGGCGACACGCTTGAACATCTCATGAATTTTGCGTTCCCGCTGCGCGGCGGTATGGCGATTAAAATTGCGCAGCGGTTCCTCGACGATGTCGTATAACCGCTGCGACGGATCGAGTGAACCAAAAGGATTTTGATAGACCAACTGGATTTTCTGCCGGAACTGCCGTAGCGCTTCACCTTTCAGGTGGGTGATATCGGTGCCGTCGATCAGAATCCGTCCGGCGCTGGGGTGATGAAAGCCGAGTAGGCTGCGCGCTGTAGTGGTTTTACCCGAGCCGGATTCGCCGACAATAGCGTGGGTTGTGCCGCGCGGCACGCTGAAAGAGACGTCATCTACCGCCCGAAAGTGTTCCCCTTTACGTCCTGACAACGGGAAGGTCTGCACCAAATTTTCAACCGAGACAATACTGTCAGCTTCCGATGTATTGGTGCGCGGTGGACGCGGCGTTGGGTTTAGCGACGGGACGTTAGCCAGTAGCGTGCGGGCATAGTGGCTTGAGGGCGCGCTGAGTACCTCAAGCGTAGGGCCTTGCTCCTGAATATAGCCGCTCTGGAAGACCAGAAGCCGATCGGCACGCTCGGCCGCCACACCCAGATCGTGGGTGACGAACAGCACCGCTGTCCCATTTTCGCGCCGTAGTTCATCAAGCAGATCGAGAATGCGTTTCTGCACCGTGACATCCAGCGCGCTGGTGGGTTCATCGGCAATAATCAGCGCGGGTTTCAAGGCAATCGCAATGGCGATCAGGACGCGCTGTTTCATACCGCCGGACAGCTCGTGCGGATATTGCTTTGCGCGCAGTTCCGGCTGGTTTAGCCCCACGCGCTCCAGCAGTGCCAGCGTTTTCCGGCGGGTAGTCTGGCGATCTTCCCGCTGATGAATGCGCAGAATCTCGTCTACCTGCTCACCGATGGTCTGCACCGGATTCAGGGAACTGGTGGGATCCTGCGGGATCAGACTGATCTGCGCGCCGCGCACGCTGTCCAGCCGCTTCTGCGACCAGCCGCTGATATCTACGCCATTGAGCCGAATGGCGCCGCGCGTTAACCGACCGTTTTCGGCCAGCAAACCGATAACCGCCTGCGCGGTGGTGGTTTTCCCTGAACCGGATTCCCCCACCAGCGCGACGACTTCACCGGGCTGAATATGGAAAGAGACGCCTTCCACGACGGTCTGCTCGCGATCGTCACTGCGATAGGCAATCGTGACGTTCTCCAGAGCCAACACGGGCACCGCGGCGCTGGTTTGTAGGCTGGCTGACAGGCTCATCGTGCCGTTCTCCTGATTGACTGGCTGATGCGGTTAGCGGATAGCACAACAAGTACCACCACCAGACCGGGGAAGGTGGTTAGCCACCACGCAGTAGCGATGTAGTTACGGCCTTCGGCGATCAGCAGTCCCCATTCCGGCGTGGGCGGCGGCGCACCGTAGCCGAGGAAGCTGAGTGTGGAGATAGCCAGAATTGCGCTGCCGAATTGCAGCGCGGCAAAAGCGAAAACGGTGGTCAGTGAGTTCGGCAGAATATGCCGCCATAACACGCTGAAAAAGGTGCCGCCGCTGCCATAGGCGGCTTCGACGTAGTCGCTGTGGCGCACGCGTAGTACTTCTGAACGTACCAGTCGGGTGAAGCTGGCGACGGAGGTGACGCCCACGGCAATCGCAGCGTTAACCGTGCCGAAACCCAACAGGATGATGACGCTCAGTGCCAGCAGCAGGCCGGGGATGGCCAGCAACACGTCGATGCTGCGCATTACGACGCTATCCAGCCAGCCGCCAACGGCACCCGCCAAGAGACCGAACAGGCTGCCGAGCACCAAACCTAGCCCGACGGCGATGACCGCACCAGAAAGTGAGTGCACCGCGCCATAAACGATACGTGCATAGAGGTCACGCCCTAGCTGATCGGTGCCGAGCCAGTAGTCGGCGTCAGGTGCCAGCCGCTGTGCGCCCGCGATGCCTTCCGTCGGGCTATAGTCAGTAAACCAGCCGGGAAACAGCGCCCAGAGTGCGACGGTCAGCATAATCAGCCAGGCCAGCACCAACCCCGGCTGAAAGGCGTAGCGACGCAGAAGCGGCCGCTTACGCAGAAGAGGAAAGGTGATTTTTTCCAGTTGTACGGTAGTCATAACGTGGCTCCTGACGTGCTTTTCAGGCGCGGATCGAGAAGGGGATAGAGCAGATCGACGGCCAGATTGACGACAACAAAGGCGGCGGCGGAAATCAGCACGATGGCCTGCAATACGCTGCTGTCCTGATAATTCACGGCCTCCTGCGTCAACTGGCCGAGTCCATTGCGGCCAAACACGGTTTCGGTAATCAGTGCCCCTGCAATCAGTTCGCCCAACAGCAGGCCAGCGATAGTCAGCGTGGGCAGCATGGCGTTGCGGGCGATATGTCGCCAGAGTACGCCGCTGCGGCTGGCTCCTTTGGCGCGAGCGACGGCAACAAACGGCTGGGTTTGTATCTGATCGATGCTGCGCATCAGCACCTGAGCAAGCGGGGCGGAGATCGGTAGTGCCAGCGTGAGAACCGGCAGAATCAACCCTTCCCATTCGCCGGGGTTAATCACCGGAATCAACCCCAAACGGAAAGAGAAGACCTGAATCAGCACGATGCCCAGCCAGAAGGTCGGAACGGAAATAAACAGCGACGGCAACGATTGCAGCGTGCTTCGCAGCCACTGGAATGGTGTGAGCGTCGATAAGAAGGCGAGAGCAAACGCCAGCAGGCCAGCGGCAATAAAACCCAGTACCGCGAGCAGCAGCGTTGGCGGCAGGTTCGCGGCAATCAGTTCGGTGACCGGCACGCCCGCCTGAAGAGAGAGGCCGAGATCGCCACGCAGTATCTGGGTTATCGCATGAAAATACTGGGTGAGTACTGGCGTATCGGCGCCGTAAGACAACCGCAACTGCGCAATCTGCTCGGCACTCAGGCCGAGCTCTGGGGCTTGAAACTTAATCAGTACGGCATCGCCTGGCATCGCCTGAAGCAGGATAAAAGATAGGGTAAATGCCGCCCACAGAACGAGCAGTGCCTGACCGATGCGCAGTGCCAGATATCGGTTCATGATGATCTTCTCCTTCCTTCTTCTGTGTTACTTATCCAGCCAGGTGCTGTAAAAGCTGGGGCGACCCACGGCTTCAAACGCGATACCTTTGGTGGTGGGCGCGCCAGCAAACACCTGTGGTTCTTCAAAAATGGGGATGACGTAGGCCTGATCGATCAGGTAGTTCTGCACCTCTCCCACCAGCGCCAGTCGCTTGCTACGGTCGGTTTCTGCGGCGATGCCATCCAGCAGCGTATTCAGATGCGCATCCACAAAGGTATTCACCTTGTCGCTGGAACCGCCTTTTTGCAGCAGAACGTTACGCACTGTCGGGTAATACTGGCTTTTCAGCACATCCGGGTCGGCACGGCCTACCATCGCCGGAGCCACGCCGGTTTTCAGCGGGTCGAGGCTATCGACGGTCTTGCTGCCTGCGTCACCCGCCAGCACGTTCAGCTTCACGCCGACTTTTGCCCACTGCTGGGAAACCAACTGTAAGGTTTCTTTGTTCTGCGGTTGCGGCAGCGATTCATAAGCGGTCAGTTCCAGCGTTTTGCCGTCTTTTTGCCGCAATCCCTGCGAACCGGTTTTCCACCCCGCTTCATCTAACAGTTTGTTAGCCTGCGCGGGATCGAAGGTGAGCTTGCTGGAGAGATCGACATAGCCGGCGGCGGTTTTAGCTAGGGGGGATGTCGCTTGTGGGTAGTTGTCAGAGAACAGCGTAGCAATGATCTCTTTGGTGTTGGTGGCGTGCAGCAGCGCTTTACGCACGCGGATATCGGCGACCAGCGGGTTATCCGGGCGGAAAACCACGCTGTTATTAACGCCGCGCGTCGGTGGGGCATAAAGATTGAAGCCCTGACTCTGCACCCGCTTCTCATCATAAGCCTGAATCTGACGAATGAAGTCCGCCTGACCAGAGACCAACGCGCCGATGCGTACGCTGTCTTCCGGGGTGACCAGATAGGTAATGCCGTCCAGATAGGCACGCCCCTGATGTTTTGATTTAACCGGTGCCCAGTTGTAATCCTTACGGGCGGTCAGTTTCAGCTCGCGCCCCAGTTTCTCGCTGCTTACCACGAATGGACCAGAGCCGATAATGTTTTTGGCATTACCTAACTGATTGAAATTGCGCTCAAGCGTACTGAGCGAAACCAGTCCGGAACCGATGGCCGAGGTGCCTTGCAGGAAGCCTGGAGATGGCTTCTTAAAGTAAAACTTCACGGTGAGCGGGTCGATAACTTCGCTGCGCAGATAGTTATTGATGACCTCTGAAATTGGCTGGTTGAGCGCCGTATTTCCTAAGCCGTAGGTATCAAAATTTTTCGCTACCGCGTTGGCATCCAGCGGCGTGCCGTCAGAGAAGGTAATGCCGGGACGAATCTTGAATGTGTATTCGGTGTTATCTGCGTTGACGCTCCAGGATTCTGCAACCCACGGTTCGATTTCCAGCGTTTCCGGGTTTTGGTACGTCAGTTTATCGGTTACCTGATTGAGAATGCCGCCGTTTGGGTAAAACCCGCCCGCGGGCGTATAGAGATTGGTGTGCGCCTGCTGTTCCAGATAAATCAGCGTGCCGCCGATTTTCGGTGTGTCGTTCGCTGCTTGTACGCTCAGCGCACCGCCCAGAAGGAGCAGAGAGGCAAAAAGAGTGAGTTTTTGATGAGGATGCAAAAAAGTCGCCACGATGGTTGTTCCTACAGGTAATGGTTTTTATTAACGTTCTGTTTTATCAGGTGAATATGCGGAGCGATTACGCCCTGAAATGCGGAAATACGGCGGGGACGGTAACCATTCGTTACAGCCGATACTTCCATAGGCGGTAGGAAACAGCAAAGAACAAAACCGGCATTGGTTATCCAGTTTTTAGGTAGGAAAAAGAGCGGCTTTTTGCGGGAAATCGCTGCGTTTCGCGTGTGATGGTGAACTTATTGAGTGGGCGTCGGTAGCGCTGCGAGCGTGCGTCGCAGCGCCATAGCTACCTGAAGCCTATTTCAACACCTGTGGGTTCACGCAGTTTTCTTTTACTTGACCGCTCAGGGCGGCAATCAGGTTATCGACAGCACAGGCTGCCATGCCGTAACGGGTTTCGTGCGTGGCAGAACCGATATGCGGTAGCGCCACAACGTTAGGCAAATCCAGTAGTGGAGAATCGACGGGCAATGGTTCTTTGACAAACACATCCAAACCTGCGCCTTGAATGGTCCCTTTCACCAGGGCTTCCGTCAGCGCGTCTTCATCCACGACGGCACCACGACCGATATTAATCAACATGGCGCTGGATTTCATTTTTGCCAGTTGCTCGCGCCCAATCAGATGATGTGTTTCCGCCGTGAGCGGCAGCGTGATACAGAGGAAATCAGACTCGGCCAAGAGTGTATCGAGATCGCAGTAACGGGCATTAAAGCGCTGCTCCGCTTCGGAGTGATGGCGGCGTGCGTTGTACAGCACCGGCATGCTGAAACCAAAGTGAGCACGTTGTGCTACGGCCAGACCGATGCGGCCCATCCCCAGAATGCCGATGGTTTTATGGTGAACGTCTGTGCCAAACCAGTCGCTGTCAACGCCACCTTTCCATTCGCCTGCTTTAACGCGTTCGGCGACTTCCACGACCCGGCGCGCGCTGGCGAGCATCAGTGCCAGAACCGTATCCGCCACGGTTTCCGTCAGCACGGTTGGGGTATGCATGAGAATCACCCCTTTTTCATTCAGTGCGTCGACGTTAAAGGTGTCGTAACCGACAGAAATGGTGGAGGCTGCACGTAAACGTGGTGCATGTTGCAGGAAGTCTTTATCGACCTTGCCACCGGAACCAATGATGCCTTCGGCCGTTGCCAGAGCCGGGTGGTCGAGTGCAGGAAAGTCGTCAAGTTCAGTGACGGTGAAGTGTTGGTCCAAACGAGTGCGCAGGTCGTCAGCAACTTTTTTGTACAGGATAACGCTAGGTTTCATCACAAACTCCAGCAGATTAAGGAAGTTAACGTAGAAATAGCCCTCGAATAATCGCGTAGCTGGCGAGAGACTGCAAGTGATACCGCCCCCGCATTTGCCCAAGGCTAACCGCGATTAATGGGGGATTTGCACGATGTAGAGTATGAACGATGGTACGACATCCGCACTTATAGCGCTCATCTGGGGGCGGCCCACTGCATGATCAGTGCCGTGGCCTGCGTATCCTGATTGACGTTTTCCTCTACAACAACAAACCCCTGCTTATGGTAGAACCGGCAGGCGCGCGTATTCTGCTGATATACTTCTAGGCTGAGTAACGGGAACCGTGCCTGAACGTGCTGGATCAGCGCCGTACCAATCTGCTTGCCATAATAGGTCTGTTCTACAAATAGCGCGCCGATGAGCCGTGCTTCCAGCACGCTGATAAAGCCAATAAGGCTTCCTTGCTCCTCATCAACCCAGGTTTGCGACTGGGGAATATAGATCTCACGTACCGCGCTGGCACTCTCTCGCCAGTAATCTTCACGAATAAACGGATGTGCCAGAATGGTGCTCTTTAGCCAAAGCTGCATCAGAGGGGCGAGATCGGGGTCGCGGTAAGGGCGAATCATGACGCGCTTTCCTGATGACAAAAACAGTCGGTGACATGGTCGTTGACCAATCCACCCGCCTGCATGAAGGCATAGCAGATGGTTGAGCCGATAAATTTGAAGCCGCGCTTCTTCAGAGCTTTGGACATGGCATCCGAAACGTCTGTTTTGGCGGGGACTTCCGCGAGTGACGCGGGGTGATTGAGACGCGGCTGGTGCTCGACAAAAGACCAAATGAAGTGCGAGAAGCTCTTCCCCTGACTTTCCATTGCCACCCACGCTTTTGCATTGGTGATAATCGCCTCGATTTTTCCGCGATGGCGGATAATGCTGCTGTCCTGTACCAGACGATCTACGTCATCCTGCGTCATCTGTGCCACTTGCTCAGGGTTGAACTGGTGGAAGCAACGGCGATAGTGTTCGCGTTTTTTCAGCACGGTGATCCAGGAAAGACCCGCCTGCTGGCCTTCCAGGCACAGTAACTCAAACAGCTTCTGGCTGTCGATGCAGGGCTTTCCCCACTCGTTATCGTGGTAATCCTGATATAAGGTGTCTTGTGTCACCCAGCCGCAGCGTTGCATGCCTTTCTCCTGATGATGGTGATGCCGTTCATTGTAAGGCGATCTATCGCAATGTGGTGCGATGATGGCATTTATATTCCTGTATGGGCAACCAGTATTTTGCGGGCGTGCTCGCAGATATGAAAGTCTGTTTGCGGATGGGGCGGAAAGTCGTCGTGGAATCGTGAATAATGTTTTGCCAACAGCTTCGGGTTATTCATTTCATTAGCTCAAGGCTGTTTATTGGTTCAGGGCTGCTCATTAGCTCAAGACTGTTTACTCGATCATAAGAAAAGCATAAACAGGGGTGCAGGGAATGGCAGTGGAGTGGATAGCGGCCTATCTGGCATTAGGCGCGGTGGTAGGTTTTATGGCGGGGTTATTGGGGATTGGCGGCGGCGGTATTATGGTGCCGGTGCTGACGGCGCTGTTTGCCGCTCAGGGAGTCGATAATACACATCTGGTGCATCTGGCGTTGGGAACATCAATGGCGGCGATTGTCGTCACGGCGATTTCCAGCCTGCGCACGCATCATCAACATCAGGCGGTGCTTTGGCCAGTGGTGGTGCGGATTACGCCTGCCATCCTGATCGGGACATTCGCTGCCACCTGGCTGGCAACGCTGTTGCCGACGCGGACTCTGGCAATCTTTTTTTCCTGTTTTATGGCCTACGTTTCGCTGCAAATGGTACTGAATATCAAGCCAAAGCCTCAGCGTCAGTTGCCCGGTACGGCAGGCGTTTCACTGGCGGGATTGGTGATTGGTAGCATTTCAGCGCTGGTGGCGATCGGCGGCGGGTCGCTCACGGTGCCGTTCCTGACATGGTGCAACGTCCGCATTCAGCAGGCGATTGGCACATCCGCAGCGGTTGGGCTACCGATCGCCCTGTCCGGCGCGCTGGGCTACATGATTAACGGTTGGTCAGTGGCCGGGTTACCTGATTACAGCGTCGGCTATGTGTATTTGCCTGCCGTTCTTCTGATTTCCGCTGTCAGCTTTTTCACCGCACCTGTCGGGGCGCGTCTGGCGCACCGTTTGCCTGTCGCGACGCTGAAAAAGGCCTTTGCGGTGCTGCTGCTGTTGCTGAGCCTGAAGATGCTGCAGACCGTTTTTTCAGGCTGATCCTGAAATTTGAAAGATGATGACGGGGATTTGCACTTGTTACCGCATTCTGGCTGTATATCTTGCGGTCAGAGGGTATACTGGCGCATTCCTTATAAATCCACTTGTATCGTGCGCGAATCCAACATGCAAAAGTTTGATACCAAGACCTTCCAGGGCCTGATCCTGACATTACAGGATTATTGGGCGCGTCAGGGCTGCACCATTGTTCAACCATTGGACATGGAAGTCGGCGCAGGCACTTCACATCCTATGACCTGCCTCCGGGCGCTGGGGCCGGAACCCATGGCCGCTGCTTATGTGCAGCCTTCTCGCCGTCCGACCGATGGGCGCTACGGTGAAAACCCGAACCGCTTACAGCACTATTACCAGTTTCAAGTTGTCATTAAGCCATCACCGGACAACATTCAGGAGCTGTACCTCGGTTCTCTGAAAGAGCTGGGCATGGATCCGACTATTCACGATATCCGCTTCGTGGAAGACAACTGGGAAAACCCGACGCTGGGTGCCTGGGGTCTGGGCTGGGAAGTCTGGCTGAACGGTATGGAAGTCACGCAGTTTACCTACTTCCAGCAGGTTGGCGGTTTGGAATGTAAACCAGTGACGGGTGAGATCACCTACGGTCTGGAACGTCTGGCTATGTACATTCAGGGCGTCGATAGCGTTTACGATCTGGTCTGGAGCGATGGCCCGTTAGGTAAAACCACCTACGGCGACGTGTTCCATCAAAACGAAGTCGAGCAGTCGACCTACAACTTTGAACACGCTGACGTTGATTTCCTGTTCAGCTGCTTCGAGCAATATGAAAAAGAAGCGCAGCACCTGCTGGCGCTGGAAAAACCGCTGCCTTTACCGGCTTACGAACGCATTCTGAAAGCGGCGCACAGCTTTAACCTGCTGGATGCGCGTAAAGCGATCTCGGTTACTGAGCGCCAGCGCTATATTCTGCGTATTCGTACCCTGACCAAAGCGGTTGCGGAAGCCTATTATGCCTCCCGTGAGGCACTGGGTTTCCCGATGTGTAATAAGAAAGAGAGCTAAGAGGCAGCCATGACTGACAAGACTTTTCTGGTGGAAATTGGCACGGAAGAGCTGCCGCCGAAGGCTCTCCGTAATCTGGCAGAATCCTTTGCCGCTAATTTCACGGCGGAGCTGGATGCCGCCAATCTGGCGCATGGTGAAGTGAGCTGGTTTGCCGCGCCGCGCCGCCTGGCGCTGAAAGTGGCACGCTTAAGCGCTTCTCAGCCCGATCGTGAAGTAGAAAAACGCGGTCCGGCGATTGCCCAAGCATTTGATGCTGAAGGTAAACCAACCAAAGCGGCAGAGGGCTGGGCGCGTGGTTGTGGCATCACCGTTGAGCAGGCTGAGCGTTTGACGACCGACAAAGGTGAGTGGCTGCTGTATCGCGCCCATGCGAAGGGCGAACAGGCGCAGGCGCTGCTGGCTGGCATGGTAAGCACGGCATTGTCGAAATTGCCGATTCCAAAGCTGATGCGCTGGAGCGACAAAGAAACACAGTTTGTGCGTCCGGTACACACCGTAACCATGCTGCTGGGTGAAGAACTGATCCCCGGTCAGGTATTGGGTATCAATTCTGCTCGTACCCTGCGCGGCCACCGCTTTATGGGTGAAGCGGAATTTACGATCGATACTGCTGAACAGTATCCGCAGATTCTGCTGGAGCGCGGTAAAGTCGTCGCCGACTACGATGCGCGTAAAGCGAAAATCAAAGCCGATGCCGAAGAAGCCGCACGCAAGATTGGCGGTAATGCCGATTTGAGCGACAGCCTGCTGGAAGAAGTCACCTCGCTGGTGGAATGGCCAGTGGTACTGACCGCGAAATTTGAAGAAAAATTCCTCGCTGTGCCGTCCGAAGCGCTGGTTTACACCATGAAAGGTGACCAGAAGTATTTCCCGGTTTACGACAACAGCGGCAATCTGCTGCCTAATTTCATCTTTGTTGCCAACATTGAATCCAAAGATCCACAGCAGATTATTTCCGGTAACGAAAAAGTGGTGCGCCCGCGTCTGGCTGACGCCGAATTCTTCTTTAATACCGACCGTAAGAAGCGTTTGGAAGATCACCTGCCGCGTCTGGAAACCGTTTTGTTCCAGCAGCAGTTGGGTACGCTGCGCGACAAAACTGACCGCATTCAGGCACTGGCAGGTTGGGTGGCTGGTCAGATTGGCGCTGATGTGAATCACGCGACGCGTGCGGGTCTGCTGTCCAAGTGTGACCTGATGACCAACATGGTGTTTGAATTCACCGACACGCAGGGCGTGATGGGGATGCACTATGCGCGTCATGATGGCGAAGCGGAAGATGTTGCCGTTGCGCTGAATGAGCAGTATCAGCCGCGCTTTGCAGGTGATGAACTGCCGTCTTCCTCAGTGGCCTGTGCGCTGGCGATTGCCGACAAGATGGATACGTTGGCAGGGATTTTTGGCATTGGCCAACACCCGAAAGGCGACAAAGACCCGTTTGCGCTGCGTCGTGCCGCCCTCGGTGTGCTGCGTATCATCGTCGAAAAACGTCTGCCGCTGGATTTGCAGACGCTGGCCGAAGAAGCGGTGCGTTTGTATGGTGCCAAGCTGACTAACGCCAACGTTGTTGATGATGTGATTGAGTTTATGCTCGGTCGTTTCCGCGCCTGGTATCAGGAAGAAGGCCACAGCGTGGATACTATTCAGGCGGTATTGGCGCGTCGTCCAACTCGCCCGGCAGATTTCGATGCCCGCGTGAAAGCCGTCAGCCACTTCCGTTCGCTGGATGCCGCCGCAGCGCTGGCAGCGGCTAACAAGCGCGTTTCCAACATTCTGGCGAAGTCTACCGATACGCTGAATGAGAGCGTCAACGCTGCCGTATTGAAAGACGCGGCGGAAATTACGCTGGCAACGCACCTTGTTGTGCTGCGCGACAAGCTGACGCCGCTGTTTGCTGAAGGTCGCTATCAGGAAGCGCTGGTTGAGTTGGCTTCGCTGCGTGAACCTGTCGATGCATTCTTCGATCAGGTGATGGTAATGGCGGAAGATGAGCAGGTGCGTGTGAACCGCCTGACGCTGCTGAGCCAACTGCGTGAGCTGTTCTTGCAGGTTGCGGATATTTCCGTGCTGCAATAACGGCGATAGCGTCACCGTCGTCCTAATCCCCGAGTCGGTTCTCCTGCTCGGGGGTTATTTTTTCCGCGTTGTAAACGTCCCGCTGCTGTTCCTGTCCGTAACGACGGACTACTCCATGCTAAAACCCTGTCGTCATACTTTTTTAATACTGTTCATTTAAGCATGAATTTACTCGCCCAGTGCCTGTGCTCGCCCCGGTATCTCGATCCTAAAAGAGCGGCATTATGTTGTCAGATCTGGCCTTTTCCTGCACAGCCAGCCTGATTCGACTATGCTTATGTCGTAGAAAATCTTGTCATGGAAAATCCGTCGCTAGCGTGTTTTTGTCTGAGTAAAGCACGTCTGGCGGGGCAGTAAGCATAACAGGAGTAGGGCATGAGAAGGCTGATGATGTACCGTTCACGCTGGCTGCTGCCAGTTCTGGTTATTCTGGCGGCATTGCAGTTGGCTGCCTGTGGTGACAGCGAGGCGGAGCAGCGGAAGGCATTCATTGCATTCCTGCAAAGCGCACAGTCGCAGCAGGATGGGACGCTGCCAGCATTGACGGAAGAACAAAAGAAGAGTTTTGGCAATTTTGCCAACGATTATGCGATTTTAACCACCTTTTCTCAGCAGTTTAATCAGGCTGTATCCGGCAGTTTGACGCCGATGCTGGGGCAAATTTCCCGTATTCGCGTCCCTAAAGACTATCTGATACAGCGTGATGACCTTCGGCAATCTATCGGGGCAATGAACCTGCTGAGCCAGCATGTGCAGGCGGCGAAAGTGCAGGCGGACAATGCCCACCGAATGCTAAAACAACCTGAAGAGGTGCAGATACCCTATGAGCGGCTGTATGCACGCACGGTAATACAGCCAACTAACGCGCTGTTGCCCGCCATTCCGAGTGCGATTGCCTTCGCACAGAGCCTGATTCAGATCGGTGATTTCCTTCAGGCTCAGGGCGATCAGGTTGTGTTTAATGGTGCATCGGTGCAATTCCGTACGCCGCAGCAGGTGGCGCAATATAATGGCATGGTGGTGGCGTTACCTATGCAACAGCAGAATTTAATGAATGCGCTTAGAGGGATAAATGGCGTGAATTATCCCTAGCGGCGTTGTTTTTTTAGTGCGTCAACGATTCTATATTACGGGTCGGTATGCTGGGTAAAGTTGAGTTTGGCTGGGAGAGGGTGAAAATAAATTGTGATTTACATCACATAAATAAAACAAACACACACCATTAAAATGTGATGTAAATCACATATGGTGAGTCGTATTTGTCTGGGAATTGGTTTAGTTTTTCATTTTTAACGGCTTTTTGTGAAGTAAATCACCTATTTGTATCGTTGATGTAGGGTGGTTGTGTGATTTTTGTCACGTTCCTGCCATGGAGTTGCGGTATGAAAACAGCGTGTTAGAGTCCGCGCTGCATACAGTAATACTGACGGAAGCAATCGGTGTTTTGATAACCGATAGGTCTATAACCAGCCGAGGTTTTGGTCACTGCTGATATCTCGGTAAAAAATAAGACTGTCGGTCGTTGTTGCTAACCATCGCTGCAACTAACACATATTGTCACGCCGTCTCACGATAATTACCACGCGCTCTTATTGTCAGCGCGTTTCAATAGGGGTGTGTTTTTATGCTTTCACCAGATATTAAGATCAAAGTGCAAAACTTTGGTCGCTTCCTCAGCAATATGGTTATGCCCAATATTGGCGCCTTTATCGCCTGGGGTATTATTACCGCGCTGTTTATTCCTACCGGCTGGATTCCCAATGAAACGTTGGCGAAGCTCGTCGGCCCGATGATTACGTATTTGCTGCCATTGCTGATTGGTTATACCGGCGGACGTCTGGTATTCGGTGAGCGTGGTGGCGTGGTGGGTGCAATTACGACGATGGGTGTGATCGTCGGGACTGATATCCCGATGTTCCTCGGCGCCATGATCGTCGGTCCATTGGGCGGCTGGGCGATCAAACGTTTTGACCGCGTGGTCGACGGTAAAATCAAGAGCGGCTTTGAAATGCTGGTCAACAACTTCTCTGCCGGTATTATCGGTATGTTGTTGGCAATTCTGTCATTTTTGGCGATTGGTCCGCTGGTTGAAGTCTTCTCTCAGGTACTGGCTTCCGGCGTTAACCTGATGGTACAGAACAACCTGCTGCCGTTTACGTCCATCTTCGTTGAACCCGCGAAAATTCTGTTCCTGAACAATGCGATCAACCACGGTATCTTCTCACCACTGGGCATTCAGCAGGCAACGGAAACCGGCAAGTCTATTTTCTTCCTGATCGAAGCAAACCCAGGCCCAGGTATGGGCGTGTTGATGGCTTATATGTTCTTCGGTCGTGGTAATGCGAAAGAGTCTGCGCCAGGTGCGGCGATTATCCACTTCCTGGGCGGGATTCATGAAATTTACTTCCCGTATGTACTGATGAATCCGCGTCTGATTATCGCGGTGATTCTGGGCGGGATGACTGGCGTGTTTACGCTGAGCGTGCTGGGCGGTGGTTTGGTTTCTCCAGCGTCTCCAGGTTCGATTCTGGCGGTGCTGGCGATGACGCCAAAAGGCGCTTACTTCGCTAACCTCGCAGCCATTGCAGCGGCCTTCGCAGTATCCTTCATCGTGTCGGCGATTCTGCTGAAAAGCACCAAGCAAAAAGAAGAAGATCTGAGCGACGCAACGCGCCGCGTACAGGAAATGAAAGCCTCTGCGAAAGGTACGGCGACGAGCGTTGGCGTCAGCGGCGATATGAGCACCGTACGTAAAATCATTGTCGCCTGTGACGCCGGTATGGGTTCCAGTGCGATGGGGGCTGGCGTGCTGCGCAAGAAGGTGCAGGATGCCGGGCTGACCAACATTTCGGTGACCAACAGCGCGATCAACAGTCTGCCGGACGATGTCGACCTGGTCATTACGCACCGCGATCTGACCGAACGTGCGATGCGTCATGCGCCGCAGGCACAGCACATCTCACTGACCAACTTCCTTGATAGCGGTCTGTATAGCGATCTGGCGGCTCGTCTGGTGGCTGCGCAGGGTGCCGTGCAGCCTGAAACCGTGGCGACGCCTGTCCCTGCTACCGCTGAGGCGCAGACGAACCTGTTCCAACTGGGGGCGGGTAATGTGTTCCTGAATCAGCATGCGACAGACAAAGAGCAGGCAATCCGTTTTGCTGGTGAGCAACTGGTGAAAGGCGGCTATGTCGAGCCTGCGTATGTTGAAGCGATGCTGGAACGCGAAAAACTGACCTCTACCTATCTGGGCGAATCGATTGCCGTGCCGCACGGTACGATTGAAGCGAAAGATCGCGTGCTGAAAACGGGTGTGGTTTTCTGCCAATACCCTGAAGGCGTTCGCTTTGGCGATGAAGAAGATGAGGTTGCGCGTCTGGTTATCGGTATCGCTGCCCGTAACAACGAACATATCCAGGTCATCACCAGTCTGACCAACGCACTGGATGATGACGCTGTCATTGAACGTCTGGCGCACACGCAGGATGTTCAGGAAGTCCTCGACTTACTCTCCGGTAAAAAGAGTGCCTAATTGATGTGGCTAGTGCCGCCTTCGGGCGGCCTCTTTTTATGTTTTTTTAAGGTTATGTCTCATGAAAGCATTACATTTTGGCGCGGGTAATATTGGCCGTGGATTTATTGGGAAATTGTTGGCGGATGCCAACGTCGAACTGACATTCGCTGACGTCAATCAGCCGCTTCTGGATGCCTTGAACAGCCGTAAAAGCTATACGGTGCGGATTGTTGGCGATAACACACGCCTTGATACCGTGAGCAACGTGAGTGCCGTTCACAGCGGTAGTCAGGATGCTGTGGCGTTGATTGCCGTGGCCGATCTGGTGACAACCGCCGTGGGGCCGCAGATTCTGGAAAAAATCGCCGGAACTATCGCTCAGGGGCTGGTTAAGCGTCATCACGACGGCAATACCCGGCCGTTGAACATTATTGCCTGTGAAAATATGGTGCGCGGCACCAGCCAGTTAAAACAGCATGTGTTGAAACTGCTGCCCGAAGGCCATCAGGAATGGGTTGTCGAGCATGTGGGATTTGTCGATTCCGCCGTGGATCGCATCGTTCCTCCTTCCGAAGCCGGTAGTGATGATGTGCTGGCGGTGACGGTAGAAACCTTCAGTGAATGGATCGTCGATAAAACCCAGTTCTGCGGTGAGCCGCCAGCGATTCCCGGTATGGAATTGACCGACAACCTGATGGCGTTTGTCGAGCGTAAGCTCTTCACGCTGAACACGGGCCATGCGATTACGGCTTACCTCGGCCAGCAGGCGCGTCATCAAACGATTCGCGATGCGATTCTTGACCCGAAAGTCAGAGCCGTAGTCAAAGGCGCAATGGAAGAGAGCGGTGCGGTGCTCATCAAGCGCTACGGTTTTGATGCGGATAAGCACGCTGCCTATATCAATAAGATTCTTAGCCGCTTTGAAAACCCCCATCTGCATGATGATGTGGAGCGCGTTGGCCGTCAGCCGCTGCGTAAACTGAGCGCGGGCGACCGTCTGATCAAGCCGCTGCTGGGAACGCTGGAGTACCATTTGCCGCATGACAACCTGATTACTGGTATTGCCGCCGCGATGCATTATCGCAGCGAACAGGATCCGC
Organism: Pectobacterium sp. A5351; assembly: GCF_028335745.1. NCBI lineage: Bacteria > Pseudomonadati > Pseudomonadota > Gammaproteobacteria > Enterobacterales > Pectobacteriaceae > Pectobacterium > Pectobacterium sp. A5351. The sequence goes on along the minus strand of NZ_CP116477.1, from coordinate 4,246,132 downwards.
AGGCGCAGGAGCTGGCCGAGTTGCTTCGCGCACAGGGGCCGCAGGCGGCGCTGGCACAGATTTCTGGTCTGGACGCTGACAGCGAGGTTGTCGCGCAAGCAGTGAATGTGTATAACGCCATGCAGTAATCGGCGCGTCTCGTCACCAGGCAGGTGTGGTCTTTTCGACACGGTGTAATTTATACGGGCGACGTCGGGGATGGGAGGTCGCCACACCTGCCGGTAAGCATGCTACCGAGATGGGGTATGCTGTGTGCGGGGTTAAAAGGTCGAGAAGTGACGATGGAAGAAACACAGGCGTTTGAAAACCGGGTTCTGGAAGCGCTGAACTCAGGGAAGACCGTGCGCGATTTTATGCTTTGTGCCGTTGAATTGCTGGCTGAAGCGGTCAGTATCCTGATGTTGCAGGTGTTCCGTAAAGACGACTATGCGGTGAAATATGCCGTTGAACCCTTGATGACGGGAACGGGCCCGCTGGGCGACCTGTCCGTGCGCCTGAAACTGATTTATGGTCTGGGGATGATCAGCCGTAAAGAGTACGAAGATGCAGAACTGTTAATGGCGCTGGGCGAAGAGCTGACGCATGACGATCGGCATTATCGTTTTACCGACGATGAAATTCTGGGGCCCATCGGCGAGCTGCATTGCGTTACGGCGCTGCCCGCAGAACCCGCTTTGCCGCCGGGGACCGACGCTGCCGATCCGCTTCTGGTGAACATGCAGCAGCAGCGTTATCAGCAGATGGTACGTTCCACGCTGGTGTTATCCCTGACCACTCTGATTGCGCAAATTAGCCTGAAAAAAGCGTTTTAACGCGATTCCACGCTATCACGTCACTGCGTCAATCCGAGGTTTCGTGTATGCTGTGCTCCGCATTATTCTCCCGTTATACAGGTTATCTTTTATGAAAGAGCAGGAAAAAGCAGAGATTAAACGCCTTAGCGACCAATTGGATAAGCTGACGCGTAAGCAGACCACGCTGCTGGCACAAGGTGATGCTGAGGCTATCGCCCTCAATATGGACGCGCGTGAGAAGCTAACGGCCGAAATTGAGCGCCTGCGTAACGTGAGAGAACAGAAACTCAGTAAAGAGGCGGAGAAACTGGTGAAGCTGCCTTTCAGCCGTGCGATTACGAAAAAAGAGCAGGCTGATATGGGGACGTTGAAGAAAAGCGTTCGCGGTTTGGTGGTGGTGCACCCGATGACCGCGCTGGGGCGCGAGATGGGCTTAACAGAGATGACGGGCTACGCGCCGAAACCGTTCTGAGGTTTGTTTCTCTGCGCAGACAGAAGCTGATGATGGACGCGTTAGCGTAATGGATTCGTTGATGAAGCCCCTGTTTAACAGGGGCTTTGTCGTTTCTGGTACGCAGCCGTTTTGGTATTAGCGCGGCGCGTACAGACGATGCGTTGGGTCGGCAAAGGCGATACCGGCCGGCGTGTCATCGTGCTGTGTGTTTGCCAGACGGAAGACGGAAACCGCTTGCTTCAGCAGTCTCGCCTGTTCTTCCAGCGAATCGGCGGCGGCAGAGGATTGTTCAACCAGCGCGGCGTTCTGCTGCGTGGTGCTGTCCATCTCAACAATCGCCTGGCTAACTTGACTAATTCCCCGGCTTTGCTCATCCGATGCCGTCGCAATTTCACCCATGATGTCGTGCACCTGCGTGATCGAGGTGACGATATCATTCATCGTTTTGCCTGCGTTGCCGACCAGCGTCGCACCGTGTGAGACCTGGTTAACGGATTCAGAGATCAGGCCTTCGATTTCCTTCGCGGCCTGAGAACTGCGCTGTGCCAGATTGCGGACTTCGCTGGCGACCACAGCAAAGCCACGGCCTTGTTCACCGGCGCGCGCGGCTTCCACTGCGGCGTTCAATGCCAGAATGTTGGTCTGGAAGGCGATGCTATTGATGACGGACGTGATTTCCGCGATACGTTTAGAGCTGTTTTCAATCGCGGTCATGGTTTGCACCACGTTATTCACCTGCTCGCCACCCTGTCTTGCGGTTTGGGAAGCGCTGATAGCCAGTTTGTTGGCGTGGTGCGCGTTATCCGCGTTTTGCTTAACTGTTGCAGTGAGCTGTTCCATGCTGGCGGCGGTTTCTTCAACGGCAGCAGCTTGTTGCTCGGTACGTGATGACAAATCGGTGTTGCCTGCGACGATCTCGCTGGAGGCGTTAGAAATCTGGCTGACGCCGACGCGAATGTCGTCGATCATATTGTGCAGGTTGTCGTTCATTTTCGACATTGCACTCATCAACTGACCCAGCTCATCCTTACGCGTCGTGTTGATGGACATGGTGAGATCGCCTGTCGCGATTTTTTCAGCCATGTTCAAGGTGTTGCCCAGGGGGGTGGTGATCTGGCGTGAAATAAACCAGGAAATCAGCAGGCCAAGCAATAGCGTTATCAGCGCCGCAATGCTCATTTGCAGCGTGGCATTGCGAATATCTGCCTGCGAAGCAGCCAACTGATCGCTAAGCAGGGATTTAACTACGTCGTTTAACTGTCCGGCGACAACCTGCATTTGCCCTGCTTGCGCCATCTCCTCCTGATAGGCTGGCATATAGGCCAGAACCTGCTCTTCATAGTTGTTCATGATTGTCAGAACGGGTGCCAGCGTTTCACGCTGTTCGGCAGACAGACTCTGATACAGGAAGGTCAATGACGTTTGTGCCGCATTGATGGCATCCGTCAGCTTTTCTTCGGATTCTTTATTGGTAGAAAGTAATAAACCACGAACGTGGTAGCGGACGGCAATCAGTTTTTGGTTCAGGTCGGAAAGTAATAATTGGAGAGTAGCGCTGTTGTTGTCTGTTTTTAATTGATCGTTGAGCTGTTGCAGTGGTTTTTCCGTGGTTGAAATATTCCAGCTCTTCCTGACGGCATCTTTTTTGCTTACGGCGTTAATGTAATTATTTTGTTTTTCCTTGTAGCTGGTAATCAAGGTGGGGATGCTGGCTATTTTCTTGGTATCGTTTTCCGGCCAGTGAAATTCTTTTGATTTTTCAACGAGTTTTATAATGTTGGCAATGTGTTCAACGTTCTTTTTTATATCATCAGGATTATAGGTAGTGCCGTATAATGCGCGGTAATACTTAGCCTGGTTAATTTCATCATTGATAGTGTTGCTTAAATTAACTTTATCAATACTGTCTTTCAGCGAGCTAATATGCATAATACCCGCGCCGGCAATCACCATGGTCATCAGCAGAATCAGGAAAAAGCCTAATCCTAATTTTTTACCGACTTTTAGATTGTCAAAATTCATAGCTATCACATCCCACCACTGTATCGTATTGAGTCAAATTCACTATCCCGATGCACACTTGATTAGCGGTGTTAGCATCTCGGATTACCGCTTGCCTGATCCCTGCAAAACAACATGATAAAACCCATAGCAGATATCGGCATTTTACTCTGAAACTTTACGCGCCGCCCGCTTTTCGGGCTTAAAGCTGCATGTTGTTTACACACTCAGAAGAATGCATAAACAAGATGATATCACTGCTATCTGAATGCGTATGTCGATGGTGGGGAAGAGGAACAGAAAAGACGAGACAATAAAAAACTGGAATAACAGTCTGTTATTCCAGTTTATATTCAAACGCAGAAGGAACCTGATGGTATCAGGCACCCAACGGTTTTATTTTTTTGCGGCAGCGAAACGGGCGGCAGCTTCGTCCCAGTTCACCACGTTCCAGAATGCTTTAGCATAATCTGGGCGACGGTTCTGGAATTTCAGGTAGTAGGCGTGTTCCCAAACGTCCAGGCCAATGATTGGGTAGCCAGAAGCGCCAGAAACGGCTTCACCCATCAGTGGGCTATCCTGATTTGCAGTAGAAACGACAGCCAGTTTGCCGTCGTCTTTCAGCACCAGCCAGGCCCAGCCAGAACCAAAGCGGGTTGCTGCTGCTTGCTCAAATTTCTCTTTAAACGCATCAACGCTACCGAAATCGCGTTCGATGGCGGCTTTCAGGTCGCCAGTCAGCGTCGTGCCTACTTTCAGGCCTTTCCAGAACAGGCTGTGGTTAGCGTGGCCGCCAGCGTTGTTACGCAGTGCTGCTTTTTTCTCAGCAGGAACTTTATCCAGTTGGGCGATCAGCTCTTCAGCAGACAATTTAGCCAGCTCAGGCAGAGATTCCAGCGCGGCGTTAGCATTATTGACGTAAGCCTGATGGTGTTTGGAATGGTGAATTTCCATCGTCTCTTTGTCGAAATGCGGTTCCAGTGCGTCATAAGCATAAGGCAGCGATGGCAGTGAATAACTCATGTTTAGCATCTCCATGGTAAAAAAAATGTTACGGCACTGTACGGTTAGTACCGCGTAAGCAATACATTCATTATAGTTAATTAAATGATATTGAAAATGATTATTCTCGTTCTGATGTCATGAACCATATTGCTTTACCTCATGATAACAAACGGTTATGTCATTATTGCACTATGTAGAAACAAATTAATCTATACCCGTCGCCTGCAAAACGCCGTGACGTGGGTGGCGTTTTTTACTCGCTCAGACGCTGTGGATGCGTGTAGATAGTCGCCTGCCCCGGCCGACAAAAACCGACCAGCGTCAGGTTGCAGCGCTCTGCGACCTCAACAGCCAGAGAGGTGGCCGCCGAGGCAGCAAACAGAATTTCCACGCCGCACATGGCAGACTTCTGGACCATTTCATAGCTGGCACGGCTGGAAACCAGCGCGGCGCCTTGCAGCCACCCTTGTTTCGCTCGGGTACCCAGCAGTTTATCCAGCGCGACATGTCGGCCGACATCTTCGCTTCCCCCAGATAGTGTACCGTCTGGTGCAACCCAGCCCGCGGCATGCGTGCAACCCGTCACCTGACCGATCTGCTGCACGTCTCGTAGTCGCGCCAGCGCGCTATCGAGCCTGCTGAGGGAAAATGTCTGCGTGAAGGGTAAAGGGGCGATAGGTTTGCCGATTTCCGCGAGCTGCTCTACGCCGCATACGCCGCAGCCTGTGCGGCCATCCATCGCTCGGCGTCGTTCTTTTAGCCCGGAAAAGCGTCGGCTGGAAAGCTCAATCTGCACTTCGATGCCGTTACAGGTGGCCTGTACATCCATCCCGTAGATATCCGCCGGTGATTGAATAATGCCTTCTGATAAGGAAAACCCGAGGGCGAACTGTTCCAGTTCTTTCGGCGAGGCCATCATGACGACATGTGATATACCGTTGTAGACCAGCGCAACGGGCACTTCTTCCGCCAACCAGTCAGACTGCGGTTGATGCAGCGAATCGGGATGATAGACCGAATGTTGCGTTGCGCCTTCAAGGGCGGCATCTGCGTGTAAATGAACCCCTTCCACCTGAAATACCTGCATGTTAATAACCCTGGAAATTAAAAGTATTATACCCGTCATACTTCAAGTTGCATGTGCGTTGGCTGGTCAAATTCGTTCCCGACGAATTTGTCCTTCCCTTGCCGCGTTACGATGCTCATTGTGAGCATCGCCCTGAAGGGCTGCGAATTTTTCTTGCAAGAAACTGTGCGTTAACTCGAAGAGTTGCCTTCTTCTCTGGCTGAATCCTGTCGCTAACCCCATACCCCGTATAGGCTTAATGTAACTGTTTGCCTCTTTTTTCACTGCGGCATGGCCGCTCACTCAGAACTGAAAAGGAGACTGAAATGGCGCATGATAATCTCGAAGGACGATCCGCATCTGGCGAATACGGTTCTCTCAATCTGAAAAAACGCTATGACAATTTTATCGGTGGAGCCTGGGTTCCCCCTGATGCGGGTCAGTATTTTGTCAATTTGACGCCAGTAACGGGCCAGCCGATGTGTGAAGTAGCCAGTTCGACAACGCGAGATGTTGATCACGCGCTGGATGCTGCTCACAAGGCAAAAGCGGAATGGGGTGGCCTGTCGGTGCAGGAACGCGCGTTGGTGCTTAACCGAATCGCTGACCGGATGGAGCAAAATCTTGAGCGGCTGGCGCAGGTGGAAACCTGGGATAACGGTAAACCGATACGTGAAACCAGTGGGGCGGATGTGCCGCTGGCGATTGACCATTTTCGCTATTTTGCGGCCTGTATCCGTGCGCAAGAAGGGGCGATCAGTGAAATTGACGGCGATACCGTGGCTTACCATTTTCATGAACCTCTCGGCGTTGTAGGGCAAATTATTCCCTGGAATTTCCCGCTGCTGATGGCCTGTTGGAAAATGGCGCCAGCGCTGGCTGCCGGTAACTGTATTGTGTTGAAACCCGCCAAACTGACGCCGATGTCGGTGCTGATTTTGATGGAGTTGATTCAGGATCTGCTGCCCGCGGGGGTCATTAATGTCGTCAACGGGTCGGGAAGTGAAATTGGTGAATACCTGGCGACGTCGAAACGCGTTGCGAAAGTCGCCTTCACCGGCTCGACCGAGGTGGGGCAGCAGATCATGAGCTATGCGGCGCAGAACGTGACGCCAGTCACGCTGGAGCTAGGCGGCAAATCGCCGAACATTTTCTTTGCCGATGTGATGGATAAAGAAGACAGCTTTTTTGACAAAGTGCTCGAAGGCTTCACCCTGTTTGCTTTCAATCAGGGAGAGGTCTGCACCTGTCCGAGTCGTGCGCTGGTACAGGAATCTATCTACGATCGTTTTATGGAACGGGCAATCAAGCGCGTTGAGGCTATCCGCATCGGCAACCCGCTGGACAGCAAAACCATGATGGGCGCACAGGTGTCAGCAGGCCAGCTTGATACCATCCTTAACTATATTGATATCGGTAAGAAAGAGGGGGCACGGGTGCTCACGGGCGGCCAGCGTAAGGTGATGCCGGGCGGGCTGGCGGAAGGCTACTATCTGGAGCCGACGATATTGTTCGGTAAAAACAGTATGCGCGTCTTTCAGGAAGAAATTTTCGGGCCGGTGCTGGCGGTTACGACGTTCAAAACGATGGATGATGCGCTGGAGATTGCCAACGATACGGAATACGGGCTGGGGGCTGGCGTGTGGAGCCGTAACGGTAACATCGCTTACCGGATGGGGCGCGGTATTCAGGCTGGGCGCGTCTGGACCAACTGCTATCACGCCTATCCGGCGCACGCGGCGTTCGGCGGTTACAAGCAGTCCGGTATCGGGCGTGAAAATCATAAAATGATGCTGGAACACTACCAGCAAACCAAGTGCCTGTTGGTGAGTTATTCTGATAAGCCGATGGGACTGTTCTGATTCACTCACGCCATGCCCTGCCTGCCTTTTCTGGCGAGTACGCATGGCGTAACCCAATGTTTTCCCGTGTTAATCTGTCATTATCACTCAGATTTGCCCGATTGTTGAGTACAGGCTTTTGATTGTGGATTGTTGATCGTTGATTGTACCAGCGCTCAACAACGGCTACGCTGTTTTGAATAGCGCTTTGCTTTCAAGAGGTTGTGCATGACGGATAAGATCGGCTGGATTGATAACCTGCGGGCGCTGGCCTGCATGATGGTCGTTCTGATTCATAGCACAACCTACTATATTACGGCGGGTGGCACGCCAGGCGACGGGCACTGGGATGTGGCGAATATCCTGAACTCCGCTTCGCGCGTCTGTGTTCCGCTGTTTTTCATGATCTCGGGTTACTTATTCTTTGGCGAGCGCAGCGCGGGGAAAAAACATTTCCTGCGTATCGGTTTATGCCTGCTTTTTTATAGTACGGTCGCGCTGATTTATATTGCGACGCTCACGCCGATTAATGGCCTGAATTCATTGCACCATGCGCTGCAAAAACCGGTCTTTTATCACTTATGGTTTTTCTACGCCATTATCGTGATTTATCTGCTTTCCCCACTTATTACCATCAAGCCGGTATCGGGAAAATATTTAGCCGTCTTGATTATCTTGCTGGCCGTTGTCGCCAACCCCAATACGGGGCGGGTGGAGTTTGAAGGCTTTAAATTACTGCCCGTGAATCTCTATATTTACGGCGATACGTTTTACTACGTGCTGTATGCCGCGCTGGGGCGTGCGTTGGGAATGTTGGACGTACCAAAGAAAATCGCGCTAGCCGCTATCCCATGTTTTATTGCCTGTGTCGCGCTGGTCGCGATGGGGACGAAGCACCACACATTATTGAACGATACGTTTACCCAGACATTTTATATCTACTGTGGCCCGCTGGTGTTTCTAGCGGCGGTCAGCCTTCTGGTGGTGTTTAAGCATTACGGTAGCCAGCGGATTTTACCGGGATTTGCCATCATTTCGCGCCATTCACTGGCGATTTACGGCTTCCACGCGTTGATCATTCACTATCTGCGTACGCATGACGTAGTGCTGCCATCCCACCCGGTTCTCGACATCTTGTATGTTTTCGCCATCGCGCTAGGAGCCAGCCTGCTGCTCTCGATGGCGCTACAGAAAATCGATGTGCGGCGCTGGGTGAGTTGACCGTTTGTCAGCCGCACCAGACGAATCTTTTTACATCAACGGTTTAAGCTGCTGGTAGAGTGCCTTAAATGTACGCCTCCGCTCGGCATAGTCGGCGTGACGCTGGGGATCCGGTTGATGAACCTGCTCCAGCGGCAGCGGCGGCAGAAGGTCTGCCAGTGACGTATGCGGATGCATGGCGATTTGTGCCAGACGAGCAGCACCGAGCGCAGGGCCGACATCCCCTCCCGTGCGGTACGCCAGCGTTTGACCGCTGATATTCGCCAGCATTTGCCGCCAGTAGGCGCTGCGTGCGCCACCGCCAATCAGTGTGATGCTATCGGGTTTTAGCCCGGTCATATGCAGTGCGTCCATGCCATCGGCAAGCGCAAATCCCACGCCTTCCAGTACCGCTTTTGCCAGTTCTGGTCGGTCGTGCTGATGGGTGAGTCCCCAGAATGCGCCTTTGGCATCGGGATTATTGTGCGGTGTGCGTTCGCCGGAGAGATAGGGTAAGAACCACACTGGCGTGATTGTGTCATCGGCTGGCGTCGAGGCGGTTTCCTGCAACAGCGCGGGTACGCTCTCTGCGTGCGTCAGACGGGCGACCCAGTCGAGGCAGGAGGCGGCGCTTAGCATTACGGACATCAGGTGCCAGGTATTCGGCAGCGCGTGGCAGAAGCTGTGGACGGCATGCTGCGGGTTGCTGAGAAAGCCGTCGCTGACGGCGAAGTAAACGCCGGATGTGCCGAGAGACAGCATCGCCTGACCCGTTTGATACAGCCCGACACCAATCGCACCTGCTGCGTTATCCCCGCCGCCAGCAATCACGGGGACGGGATCCATACCCCAGCGGCTGGCAATATCAGGCCGCAGATAACCAGTAATCTGGCTGCCTTCATATAGCGTAGGCATATGTTTGCGGCTCAGCGAACAGGCTTCCAGCAGGGTGTCGCTCCAGTCTCGTTTGGCGACATCCAGCCAGAGTGTGCCGGCTGCATCGGACATATCGCTGGCAAATTCTCCCGTCAGACGCCAGCGCAGATAATCTTTTGGCAGCAGGACTTTGTCGATTTGGCGAAAGATCTCGCTGTCGTTTTCCTGTACCCATTTCAGCTTGGGCGCGGTAAAGCCCGGCATCATCAGGTTGCCGGTAATCTGGCGCGATGTGGGTACCTGTTGCTCCAGCGTGCGGCATTGGGCCGCGCTGCGTCCGTCATTCCAGAGGATCGCGGGTCGCAGCACGTTCTGGCGGGCATCCAGCAAGGTCGCCCCGTGCATTTGCCCGGTCAGCCCCAGCGCTTTCACGGCGCGAAGGCTGTGCGTTGCCGCCAATGCCTGTAGCGCCTGATCGGTCGCCTGCCACCAGTCTTCCGGCGCTTGCTCTGACCAGAGCGGGTGCGGGCGAGAAATGCTCAGCACGGCGCTATGGCTGGCAATCACTTCGCCCGCTTCATCTAGCAGGATGGCTTTCACACCGGACGTACCCAGATCAATACCGATATACATAGTGGCTCCTGATAAGCCTCTGCGACAGGGTTTAGTCTGTCGCAGTAGGTGTGTGACCGTACCGTTTTAGCCAAAGAGGTGGCGGTTAACCAGATTTTCCAGCAATTCCTGCTGACCACTCTGGTGCTGTGGTGCCAGTTGGTGGCTTTCCGCATAGTGGGCGAGTGATTCCAGCGAGGCGTTACCTTGCAGGATTTGCTGACCCAGTTCTCCGTTCCAGCCTGCATAGCGTTTAGCAACCAGCTGATTGAGTTTATCATCTTCAATCATTCTGGCGGCGGCCTTGAGCGCCAGTGCCAGCGTATCCATCGCACCGATATGCGCATGGAAAAGATCATAGCGATCGGTGCTCTGGCGACGAACCTTGGCATCAAAGTTCATGCCTCCCGTCGTGAAGCCACCCGCTTTGAGAATTTCATACATGATCAGCGTGTTCTCTTCCACGCTGTTAGGGAACTGATCGGTGTCCCAACCGAGCTGTGGATCGCCGCGGTTTGCATCGACCGATCCGAAAACGCCCAGCGCGACAGCAGTGGCGATCTCATGGTGGAATGAATGGCCTGCCAGCGTCGCGTGGTTGGCTTCCACGTTGACTTTAATCTCTTTTTCGAGCCCAAACTGCTTCAGGAAGCCGTAGACGGTGGCGACATCATAGTCGTATTGGTGCTTGGTCGGTTCCTGCGGCTTCGGCTCAATGAGCAATGTGCCCTGAAAGCCGATTTTGTGTTTATGTTCGACGACCATCTGCATGAAGCGGCCGATTTGCTCACGCTCCTGACGCAGGTCGGTATTGAGCAGGGTTTCATAGCCTTCGCGCCCGCCCCACAGCACATAGTTTTCGCCCCCCAGTTTTTTGGTCGCGTTCATGGCCGTGAACACCTGCGTGGCCGCCCAGGCAAAGACATCCGGGTCAGGGTTGGTGGCCGCGCCTGCGCCATAGCGAGGATGGGTAAAGCAATTGGCGGTGCCCCACAGCAGCTTCACGCCGCTATCCTGCTGCTTTTCCGCCAGCACATCGGTGATAACCGCAAAGTTATGCAGATACTCTTTCAGTGAGTTCCCTTCCGGTGCGACATCGACGTCATGGAAACAGTAGTAAGGCACGCTCAGCTTTTGAAAGAATTCGAATGCGATGTCTGCCTTGCGCTTCGCCAGTTCCAGCGCGTCGCCTGACTGTTGCCACGGCCGTGCAAAGGATCCGACGCCGAACATATCCGCGCCGTTCCAGCAGAACGTGTGCCAATACGCGACAGCAAAACGCAAATGATCCGCCATACGCTTGCCGAGTATTTCCTGGTCGGGATTATAGTGACGAAAGGCGAAGGGATTGTTGCTTTGGCTACCTTCATAGCGGACTTTGTCGATCTGTTCAAAATAGGCTTGCATCGTTAACTCCTTAGAAACCACCCAGACGGAAGCGACGGGAATGGGATTAATTTTCGGAGCGGATGCATTTTTCCTCAATTACGTTATTTCACACTGAAATTCAGAGAATTATTAAATGTGCGCTGCGTCGCAAAAATAACGGTATTTAATCTGAATACGCTTCGCAATGTGTAACAACATAAAAATGTGATTCGACAATAAAATATGACCCGTATCAAAAAAAAGAAATTAAACCAAAAAACATAATTGGAGGATAAAAATCTGTAATTGATAGGGGGATACTTAGCGACAATACTCATCTGGCTATTGCTATTGGAGTTTTAGGCCCTGCATCTTAAATAAAAAAGGTACGCTATGATGAAAGTTAACCATTTTTTACTCTCAGCCTGTGCCGTATTCGCTTTAGTTTGTCAGCCCGGATTCGCGAAGGACGTTAAAATAGGCATGGCGATTGATGACTTGCGTCTTGAACGCTGGCAGAAAGATCGCGATCTTTTTGTTGAGCAAGCCAAAAAGCAGGGTGCTGATGTTTTTGTTCAATCGGCAAACGGCAATGAGGCCACGCAGATTTCTCAAATAGAAAACATGATCAATCGCGGTGTCGATGTCTTGGTTATTATTCCTTATAACGGTCAGGTACTTGGCAATGTTATTGCGGAAGCAAAGCGAGAGGGAATAAAAGTGCTTGCTTATGACCGCATGATTAATAATGCCGATGTGGATTTTTATATTTCATTTGATAATGAAAAGGTTGGAGAACTACAGGCGAAATATCTCGTCGATAAGGTGCCCGGTGGCAACTATTTCTTAATGGGCGGCTCCCCCGTTGATAATAACGCGAAGCTGTTTCGTCAGGGGCAAATGAAAGTGCTCACGCCGCTGATCGAAAGCGGGAAAATAAACGTGGTCGGCGATCAGTGGGTTGATGCCTGGTTACCAGAGAATGCGCTGAAAATTATGGAAAATGCGCTAACGGCGAACAGCAATAAGATCGATGCTGTTGTCGCATCGAACGATGCGACGGCGGGCGGGGCGATTCAGGCGCTTGCCGCACAGGGTCTGGCAGGGAAGGTTGCGATTTCCGGTCAGGATGCCGACCTGGCGGCAATCAAACGCATTGTGGCAGGGACGCAAACCATGACGGTCTATAAACCGATCAGCAAGCTGGCGAAAGATGCCGCAGATATCGCCGTGGCGTTAGGTTCAGGTAAAACGCCGGAATCTAACGCTAAATTAAACAATGGATTGAAAGACATTCCTTCCTTCTTACTGACGCCGATTCCCGTCGATAAATCCAATATCGATTCCACCGTCATTGCCGATGGCTTCCACAAAAAAGCGGATGTGTATTAACGCACTTCACCACCAACATAATCCAGGATGTAGGAAAGAAGTCTACGGGCCATGACATAACGTTGTGGCTCGCCACTGTCGCAGGCGAGGTCTGAGACACCTGAATTACGGAGGCTGCGATGCCACATCTGTTGGAAATGAAAAACATCACCAAGGCGTTTGGCGCGGTGAAAGCCGTCGATAACGTTAGCCTGACGCTGGAGGCCGGCCAGGTCTTGTCGCTGTGCGGCGAGAATGGTTCTGGCAAATCCACCTTAATGAAGGTGCTGTGTGGCATTTACCCTCATGGCAGCTATGACGGGCAGATCGTGTTCTCGGGTGACGAGCTACGCGCCAACCATATTCGCGATACGGAGCAAAAAGGCATTGCGATTATTCATCAGGAGCTGGCGCTGGTGAAAGAGATGACGGTGCTGGAGAACCTCTTTTTGGGTAACGAATGGTCGCGTTTTGGCGTGATGGATTACGACAATATGTACCTTCGCTGCCAGCGCATGCTGGAGCAGGTCAAGCTGGTTGTCGATCCGAATACCAAAGTGGGTGAACTTGGATTAGGTCAGCAGCAACTGGTGGAAATCGCCAAAGCACTGAACAAGCAGGTGCGTCTGCTGGTGCTGGATGAGCCAACGGCCTCATTGACCGAGCGGGAAACCGCTATCCTGCTGGAGATCATCCAGGATCTACGCGATCACGGTATCGCCTGCATCTATATCTCGCACAAGCTCAATGAAGTTAAAGCCATTTCTGATGTGATTTGCGTGATTCGCGATGGGAAACCTATTGGTACGCGTCCGGCGGCTGAGCTGAGTGAAGATCAGATTATTGCCATGATGGTGGGACGAGAGCTGACGGAGCTTTATCCCAATGAACCGCATGTCATTGGCGAAGAAGTGCTGCGTGTAGAACACCTTACCGCCTGGCACCCGGTCAATCGCCATATTCGCCGGGTGGATGATGTCTCGTTTGCACTGCACCGAGGCGAGATTCTCGGCATTGCCGGGCTGGTGGGGTCAGGGCGTACGGAAACGGTGCAATGCTTGTTTGGTGCCTATCACGGCCGCTGGCAGGGCGACATCTTTATTGACGGCGAGCAGGTGACCATCAGCAACTGCCAGCAGGCGATGGTGCGGGGCATTGCGATGGTGCCGGAGGATCGTAAGAAGGATGGCATCGTCCCGGTGATGAGCGTGGCGCAGAACATGACGTTGGCGGCACTCGACCAATTCACAGGGCCGTTTTCCATGCTGGATGATGCCCGTGAGCAGGACATCATCCGGCAATCGCTAGTGAACCTGAAGGTGAAAACCTCCAGCCCGGAACTGGCGATTGCCCGGCTAAGCGGCGGCAACCAGCAAAAGGCGGTGCTGGCGAAATGCCTGCTGTTGAACCCCCGTATTCTGATTCTCGATGAACCCACGCGCGGCATCGATATCGGTGCCAAATATGAAATCTACAAGCTCATTAATGCGCTGGTAAAACAGCACATTGCCGTCATTGTCATTTCTTCTGAATTGCCCGAAGTGCTGGGGTTGAGCGATCGGGTGTTGGTGATGCATCAGGGGCGGATCAAAGCGGATTTGATCAATTGTGATTTAACCCAGGAACAGGTTATGGAAGCCGCATTGAGGAGTGAACATCGTGCTGAAAACATCGCAGTCTGAACAACAACATATCGCGGGCTCTGTCTCGATGCTGCAACGATTGAAAAACATCAATCTTCAGGTCTACGTGATGATTGCCGCCATCATCGCCATCATGCTCTTTTTCACCTATATGACCGACGGGGCGTATCTCAGCGTGCGTAATCTCTCCAACCTGCTGAGGCAAACGGCGATCACCGGCATTCTGGCGGTCGGTATGGTGTTTGTCATTATCTCCGCCGAGATCGATCTGTCGGTTGGCTCGATGATGGGATTATTGGGCGGTGCAGCGGCTATTTTTGATGTCTGGTTTGGTTGGCCTTTGCCGTTAACCATCGTTGTGACACTTGCGCTGGGATTGCTGCTTGGCGCGTGGAATGGCTGGTGGGTTGCTTACCGGAAAGTCCCTTCTTTTATCGTGACGCTGGCGGGGATGCTGGCTTTTCGCGGCATTCTGATCGGCATTACCAATGGGACGACGGTTTCCCCGACCAGCGAAGCGATGTCGCAGATTGGTCAAAGCTATCTGCCTTCTGGTATCGGTTTTATGTTCGGTGCCGTCGGGCTAATGGTGTTTATCGCCTGGCAGTGGCGTCGGCGCAGCAGTCGTGCGCAATTAGGGTTACCAGTAAACCCTTCTGCGGGTGATATTGGCCGTCAGACGGTGACAGCGCTGGTGGTGCTGGGCGCGATTTATCTGCTAAATGACTATCGCGGTGTGCCAACACCGGTTCTGGTGCTGACGCTGCTGATGTTGGGCGGTATTTTTCTGGCGACGCGAACTGCATTTGGCCGCCGCATCTATGCCGTGGGCGGCAATATCGATGCCGCCCGCTTATCGGGTGTGAATGTTGAGCGCACCAAAATGGCGGTGTTCGCGATTAACGGCCTGATGGTCGCGGTCGCCGGGCTGATTCTTAGCTCGCGGCTAGGGGCAGGCTCACCCTCCGCCGGGAACATTGCCGAACTGGATGCGATTGCCGCCTGCGTGATTGGCGGCACCAGTCTGGCGGGCGGTATTGGCAGCGTGGCGGGCGCGGTGATGGGGGCATTTATCATGGCGTCGCTGGATAACGGGATGAGCATGCTGGATGTGCCGACCTTCTGGCAATACGTCGTAAAAGGCGGAATCCTGCTATTGGCGGTGTGGATGGATACCGCAACAAAGCGGCGCGTATGACGTGATGCGAAGGGGGAGGAAATACGTGGCGGCTCGCAATAATCAGCAAATTATTTTGGCCTCTGGGGGCGCTGTGCTATTCAAGGAAGCAGACTTGATTCAAAGAACGTGCGATTAATGAGTGCCGACTGCCATGTTTGAAAAACGCTATCGCATCACGCTGCTGTTCAACGCCAACAAAGTGTATGACCGTCAGGTAGTTGAAGGGGTTGGTGAATATTTACAGGCTTCTCAGTGTGACTGGGACATCTTCATCGAAGAGGACTTCCGTTGCCGCATTGATAACATCAAAGAGTGGTTGGGAGACGGCGTGATTGCCGATTTTGACGATGGCGAGATCAAACAGCTACTACAGGATATGAACGTGCCGCTGGTGGGGGTTGGCGGCTCCTACCATCGGCCTGAGGATTACCCGCCTGTGCATTATATCGCGACAGATAATTATGCACTGGTGGAAAGCGCGTTTATGCACCTCAAAGAAAAAGGGCTGAACCGCTTTGCTTTTTATGGCCTGCCGGCATCGGGTGGGAAAGGCTGGGCACAGGAGCGGGAATACGCTTTCCGGCAGCTCGTTGCGGCAGAAAAGTACCAGGGCGTGGTGTATCAGGGAATGGAAACGTCGCCGGATAACTGGCAATACGCGCAAAATCGGCTGGCCGACTGGGTGCAGGGGCTTCCGCCGCAGACGGGGATTATCGCGGTGACGGATTCCCGCGCGCGCCATCTGTTGCAGGTCTGCGAACATCTGAACATTGCCGTACCGGAAAAGCTGTGCGTCATCGGGATCGATAACGAAGATCTGATTCGCTACCTTTCACGCGTCGCGCTCTCGTCGGTGGCGCAGGGCACGCGCCAAATGGGATACCGCGCCGCGAAGTTGCTGCATCAACTGCTGTTGAACCAGACCGATTTGCCGCTGCAGCGTATTTTGGTGCCGCCGATTCGGGTGGTGGAACGTCGCTCAACGGATTATCGCTCTGTGCACGATCCTGCCGTTATTCAGGCGATGCACTTTATCCGCTATCACGCCTGTAAAGGAATTAAGGTCGAGCAGGTGCTGGATGCGGTAGGGATTTCCCGCTCGAATCTGGAGAAGCGTTTCAAAGATGAAGTCGGTCAGACGATTCACGGTGTGATTCACGCGGAAAAGCTGGATCGGGCGCGTCACTTGCTGATATCGACTTCGCTCTCGATTGGCGAGATCTCGCTAATGTGCGGTTACCCTTCATTGCCCTATTTTTATGCCGTCTTTAAGAAAGGGTATGACATTACGCCGAAGGAGTACCGTGAGCGTTATGGCGAAGGTTATTAAGAGGATTTGCTCAGGAAGGCGCGGCGGTGCGCGCCTTATCATTGGAGTAGTGAGGAGAGTCTGGTGAACGGTTACGCCGGCACGCGCCAGTAATCGTAATCGATATGCTCAACCTGGAAGTTGGCGTTCTCTTTGTCGCCCGTCAGACGGCTGGCGATGGTAAAGGCAAAATCGAACGTCACGCCTAATCCCTTGCCGCTGATCAGATTGCCGTCTTCCACGACTTTCTCGTCAACATAAACGCCATCGGTCACGTCCTGCCATAACTTGCCGGAGCAAACGTAGCGACGGCCTTTCAGCAGGTTGTTACCGCCCAGTACGCGTGCAGCCGCAGAGCACAGTGGGCAAATCAGTTTTCCCGCCTCGTCATGGCGACGGATAAACTCGACAACCATCGGGTTGGCGGCCAGGTTTACCGTACCCTGTGGGCCGCCTGGAATGACCACGGCATCAAACAGCGTGTCCTGATTTCTTTCCAGCAGAGAATCGGCAAACATACGAATATTGTGATAACTGCGCAGTTCCAGTCTGTCATAGCATGACAGCATGGTGACTTCTATCTTCATGCGGTGCAGTACATCAATCACCATGATCGCTTCTGCTTCTTCAAACCCAGGGGCCAGCAGAACGGCGACTTTCTTAGACATAGCATCTCCAGCAATATGCAAGGGAAGGTGTTAACCGCAAGAGGATAGCAAAGAAATATCAAGAAAATGAAACGATGTTTTATTAATGTCGAGCGGGTCGCGTAAACGATTTTTGCTGCTTAGCCTGAAGAGAAGATGGCGCTATACTTGCTAACTTGGTCGTGAATCGGCCATGAATTTTTTTACACGAAAGCATGACTCTTCTCTTCCTGTCCCGCCAAAAAGATGTTTAAATTATCACTCACTTATTTTGCATAAATATGCATCTTTGAGTGCGTCGATTTTGATTATCGACCGGCCCGCTTGATGTAGAATGTGCAACAGGGTCCGAACGCTCATTAATGCATGGCGTAACATAATGGTGTGGCGACTAAGCTGATACCCTAGGGGTATATCACCATAGATCTTTCGAGCAGGGATTACATATATGACAACGATTCTCAAGCATCTTCCGGTTGGTCAGCGTATTGGTATTGCGTTCTCGGGTGGTCTGGATACCAGCGCCGCGCTGCTTTGGATGCGTCAAAAGGGCGCGGTTCCTTATGCGTATACCGCAAATCTGGGTCAGCCAGACGAGGATGACTACGAGGAAATCCCTCGTCGGGCTATGGAATATGGCGCAGAAAATGCTCGCCTTATCGATTGCCGTAAGCAACTGGTTGCTGAAGGTATTGCTGCGATTCAGTGTGGCGCATTCCACAACACGACGGCGGGCGTGACCTATTTCAATACCACGCCGCTGGGCCGCGCAGTGACCGGTACGATGCTGGTTGCTGCGATGAAAGAAGATGGTGTCAACATCTGGGGTGACGGCAGCACCTATAAAGGCAACGATATTGAGCGTTTCTATCGTTACGGCCTGCTGACCAACGCTGAACTGAAGATTTATAAGCCGTGGTTGGATACCGACTTCATTGATGAGTTGGGTGGTCGTCAGGAGATGTCCGAGTTTATGGCGCAGGCAGGCTTTGGTTATAAAATGTCGGCCGAGAAAGCCTATTCCACCGATTCCAACATTCTGGGTGCGACGCACGAAGCGAAGGATCTGGAATTCCTGAATTCCAGCGTCAAAATCGTTAACCCGATTATGGGCGTGAAATTCTGGGACGAGAACGTCAAGGTTCCGGCAGAAGAAGTGACTATCCGTTTTGAACGCGGTCACCCGGTTGCGTTGAACGGCAAGACCTTTGCCGATGATGTTGAACTGATGCTGGAAGCAAACCGTATCGGTGGACGTCATGGTCTGGGGATGAGCGATCAGATCGAAAACCGTATCATTGAAGCGAAAAGCCGTGGCATCTATGAAGCGCCGGGAATGGCACTGTTGCACATTGCCTACGAGCGTCTGGTTACCGGTATCCACAACGAAGACACCATCGAGCAATACCACGCCAATGGCCGTCAGTTGGGTCGTTTCCTGTATCAGGGACGCTGGTTCGATTCTCAGGCGCTGATGCTGCGTGATGCGTCTCAGCGTTGGATCGCCAGCGCCATCACGGGCGAAGTGACGCTGGAGCTGCGTCGCGGCAATGATTACTCCATCATGAATACCGTGTCTGACAATCTGACCTATAAACCAGAGCGTCTGACCATGGAGAAAGGCGACTCGGTCTTCTCGCCAGATGACCGTATCGGCCAACTGACCATGCGCAATCTGGATATCACGGACACGCGTGAAAAACTGTTTAACTATGTTGAAACGGGCTTGCTCTCTTCCTCTGCCAGCACGGGTCTGCCGCAGGTAGGCCAACTACAAGATAAAACAGAGAAATAACGCAGAGGTTAAGTAAGATAAAAATCCGGAATCGTCTTGCGTTTCCGGATTTTTTTATCTGTTTATCATATGGTTATGTTTGGTCTTCTCGCGGTGTTTTTTTGTATATGAACTCTTGCTGACAATGCAGGTTGCATCTGTACAACCGTCGTAGAAAGGGACAGAATACAATGACAATAAGCCTGGAATGTTTAAAAGGCGAAAGAAGCTATTGGACGGTGTATCTGTTTTTGTGATGTCTAGATGCAAATTTTTAATGGAGGAAAAATGTTAGAAATATTCGATGTAAGTTACTCGCTATTATCGGAAAAAAAGTCGGAGGAATTGTTTACGCTTAGAAAAGAAACTTTCAAGGATAGGCTTAACTGGGCGGTGAAGTGTATTAATGGGATGGAGTTCGATCAATATGATGATGATAATGCGACCTATCTTTTCGGTGTAGAGGATAATCAGGTAATTTGCAGCTCCCGGTTAATCGAAACAAAATATCCTAATATGATAACTGGCACATTTTTTCCCTATTTTGAAAAAGTAGATCTTCCTGAAGGAAATTATATTGAGTCAAGCCGATTTTTTGTAGATAAAGCTCGGTCAAAAACGATTTTAGGTAATACTTATCCTGTTAGCACAATGTTCTTTTTGGCAACCGTGAATTACTCAAGATGTAAAGGGTATGATGGTGTTTATACGATTGTCAGTCATCCTATGCTCACTATATTAAGGCGTTCTGGCTGGAAAATTTCAGTGATTGAACAAGGGCTATCAGAAAAACAGGAAAGAGTTTATCTACTGTTTTTGCCTGTAGACAAAGAGAGTCAGGATGTATTGATTCACCGTATAAACCGCAATCAAGAGTTTGTTGAGAGTAAGCTACGGGAGTGGCCATTGTCCTTCGTGCCTATGACTGAAGCGGTCGAATAAGTTGTAGTTCGATGCCGAGTCTGATTGCATGTTTGGCATTTAATACACCGAGTTTTTTTACAACATTGCCTATATGGAATTTGACAGTCCCTGTTTTAATACCTAATATCAGTGCGATTTCCTGATAGGTTTTCCCCATACTGGCCCAATAAAGGATTTCATTTTCTCGTTGAGAAAAAATATCTTTATCATTCGATCTTTCATCTTCTTTGTTTCTAATCATCTCTCTGTAAAGGGAGATGGTTTCTGCATGAATATTCATCAACGTCATTTGTAGCTTATCTTTATTATTCTCGATTACCTCGTCAATGTTACTCACATTCGATTCATCAATCATGATAGATAGCATAACCAGATTATTACTATGGTCATGAAGAACAAAAGTATAGCCGTTAGTGATGTTATGCTCTTTGGACAAGTTGAATATCTTTGACATCTTCAACTGCGTGCTGACGAGTAAGTCCTCATCCCAAGGGAAAGGCGTGATTTTATTAAGAGCAGCAATGACCACAGGATCAATGTGTTGATAGTTATTGGCTCGGTATATTTCTCTCCATTCGTCGTGGTGATTTGAAATGATAAGGATTTCTGTAGGTTTTTTCTTATTTAATACCATATAGGAATATTTGATGTCACCATAGTAACTTAGTGCCATATCGAATTGACTTTTTATTATTCTGCTTATAGTTTCGTTGTTATGAAATAATTGTGACATCTGATAGCCTCAGTCTGAAAATTCAACATCCTGTAATAGAAAAAAAGTATATACCCATCACTATAGGTATATCTACAGGAACCTATACCGATATGCTAAACTATACCTTAGTATAGCTTTTCTTGGGGGTGAAAAAACATACAATCTTACGATAATGTTAAGGGCGTAAAACAAAAGAAATAAACACCGCTCAGGATAAGCGTGATGATTGGCTAACATCAGGGAATGCTAATTAAAACGATATTTTTCAGTAACATAATGAAGGGTATTTCTTTTTACGGCCAGTATTGTTTCACAGGCCCATCAAGTGTTCTGATTCATTAATTCCATCAGGGTGACAGTTTCGCGAATGACACTCGCTTTTATGCTGTGTTCTTTTTCGCGGAACTTCAAGCCTCACAACGTTGTTGTATTCCCACAGCCGATTGAAATGCACGTCGTCTAGATTGCGGGCTGAGTCCGTATTACCTGCAAAAGCCGTGCAGTGGTTGCCGCTGCTCCCCACGGTTGTTCTCTGTCATAGCTGCTGGCGTCAATCATACTGTCACGAATTCGTTGTGGACGTTGCTGGTATTGACGAAAAACGATCAATGAGGCGCACCCTTTCAAGCTGTACCTTATCGCCGTCGGTGCGGGCTGCCAGACATCAGCCTCATCTTGGTCATCGTTCTTATGCAGCGTAAAATAGTGCGGGAGCGTAAAGCGACTCGCTTCCTGCTCGGAAATAATGGGGTGAGAAACCGTACCGGGGTAGGTTGTTTTTATCATTGTGTTACCCTAATAAAGAAGTCAGAAGCTAATTCCCCTGATACCACGTCCAGATCTTGATCAGCAGTGCCGCTGATATACTCCAGCATACGACAGCCGCGAGCAATGCCTGTGGCAACTTCATCCATGCGGTAAAGTAATAAAGTGAGATGAGATAGACCAGATAAGGAATTACGGTCCAGATGCCAAACAGGATGGTGGCGCGTAGCGCTTCCAGACCGCGCTCAGTGCCAACGATATAATGTGCGATCAGCGCGAATGTAGGGAACAGTGGCACCAGCCCGGCAATATAATAGTTTCGGCTTTTCGCCAGTACGCTGATGATCAATACGATTAGTGCGCCGATAATAGATTTGATAAACAATGACATAAGTATGACCTCTGGCGTAATTAAGCATCGTGAATGAACAGAGAATAGTGCCACAGCTTAAGATTTCAATTCGTGGTGATTTCGTTATTCTTAGCAACAGAATGAATAAGTACCGCGCACGATAATCTTATCGTACGCGGGTAAAACGATAATGAATCAGGAAAGGATTGATATTGAGGATACAAGGTCATTTCTTTAATAACGCATTGATTAATATAAATATTATCCCTTGCTACGTAGTGGTAAATTAGATGTACGGCTCAATAAACCCGCCAGTGATGTAGAAAGCCGTTCTGGTATTACCTATCGCCACCATGCGGATAATCATGCCAGCCAGGCCGAATTCGATGTGGCGACGTTAGATGACGCGCTGGCGCGAGTCGTTATTCCGCCGGCATCTATTGCCCTGCTGCTGTTTGTTTCTGCGATACCCATTCAGGCGATCCTGAAAAGGTAAATGTTGATCCGATCGCGCAGTATGGCAAAACCTCACAAAAAAGACGTGTTTTATTAACAACTCTTTTATGCGTGGTATTCCCTTATCCTACTTGTGTGACGGCTTTTGAACCTTTCCCTGAACGTTGTTAACCTTTACGCGATAAGACGTGTGAGGGATAAAGGCATGGGCGGGCGAATAATTACCGTAGTGGATTACGATCCACACTGGGCGACGAATTACGCAACGGCGGCACGTGCGATAGCGCAGGTGCTCGGTGGCGTTGCGGTGAAAATCCACCATATTGGCAGCACGGCCGTGCCGGGGTTACCCGCCAAACCGGTGATTGATATGCTGCTGGAAGTGGTTTCGTTGTCCGATTTGGACCGACTCGATCATGTCATGGTCGATGTGGGCTATCGCCCTCGCGGCGAAAGTGGGATAGCGGGGCGTCGTTACTACACCAAAGGCGGCGATGTGCGCACTCACCATCTGCACGCTTTTGTGGTGGGTGACGAGTCTATTCAGCGACATCTGGCTTTTCGTGATTATCTACGGGCGAATCCTTCTGTATGTGCGGAATACGCGGCAATAAAACGTGCCGCTGCACGGGCATGTGACAACGATGCCGCCGTGTATAGCCAGCTAAAAAATGACTTTATCGTGATGCATGAGGCGCTCACGTAGCTACTTCCTCAGAATCAGGCATTTTTTTCTATATTGCAAACGCCCCACTTCGTTCTATATTTCGAGAGCAGATTGAATGAAGGGGAAATCGTTGTGAATATTAAAGGGCTTACGAAAGGATTCTTCATCCTTATCTTATTTGTCGTTACGCTGGCGTTTTTTGACATATTGGTGCCGTATTATTCCGCCATCCTGTGGGCGGCGGTGCTGGCTATTATCTTCCATCCGCTGAAAAGTAAAATTCGGCAAAAATTGAACGACCGTAACGGCGTTGCCTCGCTGCTGACTGTTCTGATCATCTTCCTGATCGTCTTCATTCCATTGGGCGTGATTGTTTCCTCGCTGGTGGTTGAGATTAATGGGGTTTATACCCGGTTGCAGGATAGCAATACGCAGTTCCCGGTGGTGCTGGCGGAGTTGCTTCAGCATTTGCCGAAGTGGGCGCGGCATTTCCTGGCGGAACACAATCTGGATAATGCCGCCAAAATACAGCAAGAGTTGTCTCAGGTTGCGCTGAAAGGCGGGCAATATCTGGCGGGAAGCGTGCTGCTGATCGGTAAAGGAACATTCACCTTCTTCGTGGGTTTCGGGGTGATGCTCTACCTGCTTTTCTTCCTCCTGAAAGACGGTTCCTATCTGGTGAACCTGATTCTGGAATCGCTGCCGCTGTCCACCTATGTTAAACACCACCTGCTGGTGAAGTTTGCCGCGGTATCCCGGGCGACCGTGAAAGGTACTGCCGTTGTGGCGATTGTACAGGGGACGCTGGGCGGTATTGCATTCTCCATCGCAGGAATAGAAGGCAGCCTGCTGTGGGGCTCGCTAATGGCGTTCCTGTCGCTGATTCCCGCCGTGGGTTCAGCGATTATTTGGGTGCCTGCTGCCGTCTTCCTGTTCGCGACGGACATGCTCTGGCAGGCGATCTTTATTGTTGCGTTCTTCGTGCTGGTGATTGGGCTGGTGGATAACATTCTGCGTCCGCTGCTGGTGGGTAAAGACACCAAAATGCCGGATTACCTGATTCTGATCGCCACGCTGGGCGGGATGGAAATCTACGGTATCAACGGTTTTGTGATTGGCCCGTTGATTGCGGCGTTATTCATCGCCTGCTGGAACATCCTCTCTGGGCGTGACAATCAGGAAAATATTGAAGGTATCGATGAAGATTTTATCGAGGAAGGCCGACTGTACGCGGGTTTGGTAACTCCCGAAGAGGCTGATGCGGGAGTGAAGGACAGCAAGACGGCAACTGAGCGAACGGTGGAAAGCCAGGGCGCGGTGAATAAGAAGGTAGAGTGAGTCGCTTGCGTTAAGTCCAAATTTCTTGCCCCTCGGGTGTGATCCACACGACGCCTGCGGGGACCTTGACTAAGAACCACCGACCACATTCTTTTATCGCCCCTCTTCAGCCCGTGACGTTAGAGGCACTGACTTTAGCGTGTGGGATCGTAGGCATTTATTTCATGGCTCCACGGAATCACATGGTCGTCGACCGCGACGTGCCATTCGCAGTGCGTCAGAGCGGCACGTATTTCGGATAAACACTGGCACCAATGCTGAACGCCAACCCAGGTGGCTTCTTCGTCGTTATCGGGAAGTTTGGTCGAACCGGAGAGTACGATTCCTTTTCTGAACACGTTACCGGTTTTCACGTTGAGAGCGAAATCAAAGGATTCCCAATTCAGGCCTTCTCCGGTTGTCAGATAGTTCTCAATTTGGTCATTAACGGAATGGCGTTGGACGATCTCCTTCACGGCAGATATCTCTGTCTGGCTCAGGGATTTTTTGCGTCGAACGGTGTAATAGAGCGAAATTGCCATGTTGCCTCGTTTATACCCGTCATACTTCAAGCTGCTTGTGCGTTGGCAATACTCGGCTCATTTCTGAGCCTCGCCCTAGAGGGCCGCCGCAAGCGGCGTTCAAATCGGCTAAGCCAATTTGTCCTTACTCACCCCAGTCACTTACTGGTGTAAGCTCCTGGGGATTCGCGCAGTTGCCGCCTTCACGCAACTCGAATTATTTAGGGTATATTAATAGTGTTTAAGGTGAGGTAATAGAGCATAAATTTTCGAATAAAAAACGGCATAACATAATCAGGAAGTTCTGATTTTATAAAGGTAAGGGATGGTTATGTTTGGGAAAATTATTCTCATGGGGATAAGCGCGGCATTAATCAGCGGATGCTCGGTCGCAACCTATAGTCATAAACTGGAGGATTATCAGGGTGCTGACCGCGTGGGTATCACGTTCGATAATCGTAACCTCGATTATATTCGCGTTTATCCGACGACCGACCGATGTATTAATATTGATGCGCCAGAAAATGGCTACACCAATAATGCGTTTGGGTTACAAACTAAACTCAATAATAAAGAACTCGGCTTCCCGGCTATTCCCGAAACGCCAACGATGATTCGTGAATTCTGGGTCAGTGCGCAACATAATATTACAGTCAGAATGATTGCAGTGAATGGCGGATTTAGCACCGTAACGTTTAAACCCGTAGTGGGGAATTACTATTATGTCACTGGCAAGTTTGATGGACCTTATTCGCCCCGACGCATTGAAGTCTACGAAGTGTTCCAAACAGAGAAAGGCTACTACGACCGCCGACCGGTCAAAGATTTGATGTTGAAAAACTGCGGTGGATTTGATTCCAGAGTGCATAAGTTTTAATGCTGCTACTCGGCCAGACGCGATCTGTCTGGCCGCCTTCACTATGTTTAGGTGAGCTGTTTCCCGGAAAGTGGTAACCGCCTGACGGCCGGTTAACGCAGGAAGGATGACGGAGAGGACGAGATAACGTATGTCGGTTGTTGTTCCCTGTTTTCACTGATGTGGATTTCTCAAGATGGTGCTCAATGGCGGTTTGGGTTCATCGACATTGTTGATAACCATCATAATTTTCCATTGAACATGTCGATAATTTCTTCTTTATTCAAATCATTAAAATTATCTGGGGCTGAAACTTGGCCCTTCATGAAACCAATGCGTGGCGTTTTCTCCGTAACGGTAAGGGGAACGATCTTCGCCACGGGTCTAAGATGATCAACGGGTAGTGAAGCAATCAGATCTCGGAAAATGGTAATGGAACTCTCGGTAACGGCTGCATTTGTCGTGGTCATTGGCGATCCTCCTTGAAAGTCAGTGTCGCGAATTGTCGATGCTTTTTACGGGTTCAGATACTACGAGTTTCGTAGTTATTTTAAAGAAGTTAGAATGATAATAATTTAATAATTACCAATATTTTTTAGCATGTATTAAATAATTATTTTGGGTGGTAAATATATAATTATGGTATATTATGTAAAATATTTTTAGAATGGGAATGTTTATTTAAATAAGAGGGTTGCTATATGTCTAATGCAGTCAAACTTCCACACACTTGTCCTAAATGTAAGTCTACCACAGCCCACACTGCCGTCGAGTTGCAGTCTCTTTTTGGTTATAGAACTGTACCTGCGGGAGCAACAACCCAAAGTTGGTGTAAAAGCTGTCGCTCAAAAAGTTAAAAATAAAAATTTTCCATTTATTCTTATGAGCATGAATTTATTCATTTAATAAATGAGAGGGATTTTAAATATCTATGTAATAACATTTTTTGTAATTAATACTATTGTGAAATATTTAAATGCCCTTAAAAATGGACTGACCCCATAAAGTTGGACAGTTCATGTTAAGCGGCTATCAGGGCCCGGGTTCGGTATTCTACCGGACTCAGGCCTTTTAATTTCAGGCTGATCCGCTCGTTGTTATAGTAATGGATATAGTCCTCTATCGCCTTCCTCAGTTCATTCAGATCGCTGAACCTGTTCAGGTAAAAACACTCCGATTTCAGTGTGCCGAAGAAGTTCTCCATCACCGCGTTATCCAGGCAGTTTCCCTTGCGTGACATGCTTTGCGTCATACCCTGTGCCTTTAACTTTGCCTGATAGCCTGCCATTCGGTATTGCCAGCCCTGATCCGTGTGCAGCAGCGGTGTATCCTCCGGTCCGAGCGCTGAGAACGCATCGTGCAGCATCGTATTAACCATCTCCATCACCGGCCTTTCCGACAGGCTGTAGGAGATAATCTCCCGGTTAAACAGATCGAGAACCGGCGACAGGTACAGCTTTTTACCCTGCACCGAGAACTCTGTAACATCCGTGACCCATTTTTCGTTGGCTTTCGATGCACTGAAGTTCCGGCTCAGGATATTGGGCGCAGCCTTGCCCATTTCCCCTTTCCAGGCACGATATTTCTTCACCCTTATCAGAGAGCGGAGTGACAGCTCCGCCATCAGTCTCTGCACAGTTTTATGGTTTACCAACAACCCCTGTTTTCTCAGTGAGAGTGTGATCCTGCGGTAGCCATAACGCCCTTTGTGATAGTGGTAAATCTCTCTGATTTTATCTTTCAGCCCGGCATGCCTGTCCACTCGCTTCAGCGCATTCATATTGTGATACCACGTACTACGGGACATACCCGCTGCACGCAGAAGATCACCGAGCGCATACTCCAGCCTTAGCTCACTGATTATTCCGGCTTTCTGCCGCTTTTCTCGCTTTGAACTAAGGCCTTCAGCTTTTTTAGATAGGCATTCTCTGCGCGCAGGTAACGAAGTTCAGCCCGCAGTTCTTCGGGAGATAACTTTTCCAGTGCAGCATCGGTAAGTGGAGGTGTTTTTTTGGGTTTTGTCATGTCCTTGCTCCGGCCTGGTTTTATGCTCAGAAGTCCTTTCTCACCTGCGTCTTTGTATACATTCACCCAGTGCCGGACAACGGTTTCAGTTGAGATATTAAACCGTGCGGCAGCTTCACGCATCGAAAGTTCTTCATTGAGAACAGTCTGGACAACAGTCATCCGGAACGCCGGAGAATGGCGGTCATTTTTCCAGGTAATGCCATCAATACCATGGAGTTGCCAGGCTCTTACCCAGCGTCGCACTGATGTTCTCTCAACACCAAAGCGTTCAGCTGTACGATGTGTTCCATCTTTTCCGGCGAGGTAGTGATTAACTACAGCTAATCTGGTTTCGAGGGAATATTTTGGCTTTGCCATAAAAAACTGCACCTTACTCAGTTGGGTGTCCAACTTTTGGGGTGCAGTCCAAAAAAGGGCATTATTGAATTTAATAGGTGCGGGTGGAATTTATTCGATTGAATTCACTGCTTGAATGATGGTGTAAATAACAGTAATATCAATATATTACACAAAATAAACCGTTCAAAAATGCCTGTTTGTCCACCAAACAGTCCACCAAACAGTCCACCACTTACCTTGGCTTTTACCAAATATTAGTGGCGAGCAATGGAAAAACAGTACCGTTTTTACGCTGCTGTTAGGGGGAAAAAATAGTAGTTTTGAAAGGCTTTACTGAGCAAAGTCGGGCCATCTTTTTGAGGCCTCTTTGCAATAGCCATTAGCCAACAGAATACCTCGCCCATTTGAAATGAATATCACCGTGTCCAAATTCTATAAAAATGCTCAATATGGACATATTGGTATCCCTGGCTGGCGATATACAAGAGTCGAGAGCGAAGGTTACCCAGGTTTAATGGGTCTACACTAAGTTACTTATTTCGTAACAATCTGTAGACCTTTTTTTTGCGCAGGTCTTGCATTAGGTCTACACTACATTACTTACTTGGTGATGTAGTGTAGACCTATGGCTAAATCTGATGAGCTATTAAACGCGTTGGCTAAAGCAGTGAACGCTGGCGGTGGCATTCACAGTGTAACAGAGCTGGCTTTTATGCAGGGTGTGCCTTGTGACTCAGCCTTTAGAAAGTTCCTGGCAGATTGCGTAAAGAAGGGGCTGCTAAGACGAGTGGTGAAAGGCTTCTATGAAAGTGTTATTACACCACCTGAGCCTGAGACTGCCATTTATAAAACCATCAAAAAGTTGCGCAGTGGTGTATTGAACTACATCAGCTTAGAAAGTCAGCTCAGTCATACCGGTGATATTTCACAAGTTGTGATGGGTAGAGTCACGGTGGTGACTAAAGGTCGAAGTGGTTGTTTTGATACGCCTTATGGCGTGATCGAGCTTACCCATACTAAAAAGTCAGTCGAGCAAATTGCACCTAATTTGTACTATGACCCTGACATCAAAATGTATCGCGCATACAAGGAACAAGCGATTGCAGATCTAAAGCACTGTCACCGCAATCTACATATGTTGGAGAGCTAAGTATGGGGAGTGTGTAGGAGAAACGTATGCTGAAGCAACAAATTCGCCAAATCGTCCAGTCAAACCCTGACTATGCCGCAGTGACACCCGTCATAGAAAAAGAGATTTTGCATCATGACATTATGGATGTGCTGATCAAACAGGGCGTCATGCAGCGGTTAACGTTTATTGGCGGTACCTCATTACGCATGTGTTACAATAGCAGCAGGCTATCAGAAGATCTTGATTTCAATGGTGGTCATGATTTCCAGCCCTCAGCGTTTGAGGGACTGGAGTCCGAAATCCAAACCTATATTCAGAATAAGTATGAAACCGAAGTTTGGGTAAACAAACCTTCTGGCGAGCAGCAAGGGGATACCGTTTCTTGGAAAATGAGTATCGTAAAAGAAGCTAATCGTCCTGATTTGCCACGGCAAAAAATGCATATTGACGTCTGTGCTATTCCGTCATTTGATATTGAAAAGCGCCCGCTAATCAATCATTACGACATCGTTGTTCCGACTGAAGGGATTTTGGTTCCGGTACAGTCGTTACAAGAAACATTAGCCGATAAGTTGATCGCGTTAGCGTATCGGGCAAGACGTATTAAACCTCGTGATATCTGGGATATTGTTTGGGTTAAGCAGCGCGGTATTGATTTATCCAAGACACTGGTTGAAAAGAAGCTCACCGCCAGACAGGAGCAAACAGAAGACTTTCGACAGGCGCTGTCTATTCAGTTAGCCAAGCTGATGTCGGAAGATGAAGTCCGTGACGACTTCAATATGGAAATGAGCCGCTTTATTCCTAAGCAAATTAAAGAGAGAACCCTCGATAATCCTGAATATTGGGCTTATGTTCAGGGGGAAGTACATGCCACCGCGTCTGAGTTACTGAATGACGGAACAC
Organism: Pectobacterium sp. A5351; assembly: GCF_028335745.1. Lineage (NCBI taxonomy): Bacteria > Pseudomonadati > Pseudomonadota > Gammaproteobacteria > Enterobacterales > Pectobacteriaceae > Pectobacterium > Pectobacterium sp. A5351. Next base: position 4,216,013 of record NZ_CP116477.1, on the reverse strand, counting down.
CAAAAAATCCATTTGATATGGGTTAGCCCCATGTTTTTTCCTCCATCATAAAACAAAAAAGGCCATGATTTACAATGGCCTTTTTATCCTTGCGAGACTTAATGAGACAACGCGAGATCGCGTTGAATCTGTTTATTGAGTAGATGGGTTAAAGCCTTGCTGTAAGCGGGTTTGCGATAATGCGTTTTTTCTATGTGTACACCCATGTGTACACGGTAAAATGGAGTGCTCTATATTTTGGCTATTTTTTATCCAGTCTTTTTGCGGCAGACTCTAGCTGTTTGATGCTTTTTTCTGGCGCAGGTAGATTCTCTGGCATAGTCCCGCCCAGTTCCTTGATTGTTTGTCTTACTTTCCTTCCCACTTCAAAGTGAGTTTCATTGGCTTTTTGCTTCGATTTAACATTATCCCTGCGGAGTTTCTCTTCAGCCTGGGTTGCTCGGAATAGGTTGGCTGCTAATTCAGTGGAACCCATGTGGTCGAGTATCTTTTGGCTTTTCTTGAGTCCTTTCCGTTGATGTATGGCCTTTTGGTCTAATCCGCCGTACAGCCCTTGATACCCATGATTTTGAAATATTGCAAAATCCAGAGTAGTTTCAACACCCGCTTGCTGTGCTGCCTCGACCAATTGTTTATTGTGCTCTTTCAGTTCGTTCCTGAGAAAAAGTCGTTTTTCATCTTCGCGGAGCTGCTTGAATGTCTCATCATCAGCTAGCTCCTGCCGTCTTGTCTGTATTGCAAAGTATGTTTGCCCTGCTGCTATGACGGGCTTTGTGGGGTCGCCGTTTTGCACAACTAAGTAGCAAGCGTATCGGGAAAGCCTTATATCCTTTAATTCTCTTTGCGCACCTGAACCAATTTTGACCATACCGAGGACATCCTCGAAATGGTCATCAACATTGTGCCCGCTGTTGAGGCAGGCTTCTTTTGCGCGTTCTAAAACAGGAGTGAAATGACGATACTCTGAGTAATCCAGCAGCTTTGCTAGCTCTCGCGCTGACCAATATTCTGCTCCTTCGTCATCAACTTGCTTGATTTCTTCAAAAGGCTGGTGGTGCTCGTTCATCGCTCACTCCATGTATCTTGCGCTGGTGGGTTTTGTTTTAGTCACTGGATCTGCGAAATGTTTGCTTCAATATCCCACATTCCGATTATTGTATGATAGACCTATCCCACAATAAGGAACCACACCAGCCAGAGAATGACAGCCACAAAAAAAGAGATAATCGGTTTGTGCCGCTGCTTTGGTTGATAACTAGCGTCACTAAAAACGCATATATAAGCAAAAGTATGTTAGTTCAGTTGGTTCAGTTGGTTCAATTTGTAAAGATGATTGTTTTAAATAACTATTTTATCAAAAACTGAACCAACACAGGGACGTTTTGAGCCAACACTAACCCCTGATTGAACCAACATCATGATCCGCTGCTGTCATTTCCGTTTGATCGGGTACAAAAAACCGGCTCTGTAGCCGGTTCGTATAACCGAATATCAAGCAGGCGCTCTAATTCGGTGGCGTAGTTCCGGCCAGAAGAAAGGCGGCAATAGCGGAGAATATCATTCTCAGTAAAGCCACCAGCGCCGGAACACAGCATGAAAACCCGTGCGCGATGCTTTTTAGGGACTGGTTTTATCCGCTCTGGCCAGCGTGGAGTTCGCCCTGACTTGAGGCTTTTTAGTCCTTCAACACCATGTAGAGTAAACCAGTTTACCCATCGTCCAACGGATGAGCGAGCGGCACAGAGCAGTCTGGCGATGAGTCGTCTGGAATGGTTTTTATCGCGTGTTTGTTGGGCTTCTTTACGCATTAGTCGTCGTTCTTCATCAGGGATTGCTGCTATGATCGGCATTGCTCAGTCCGGTTGGTGATTTGTGATGTTTGTCGATTGATCTGATCGCACAACTCGGACTGAGTTCCCTTCAAGTGATCTACTATTTGGCGAAGCTATTTAATCTACGGGCGGTTTCTTCTGGGGTAAGCCATTCTTTTAATCTAAATAACTTTTTCACTACGCTACCTTTTGCGTTATGCCTTGTCGTTGATTGAGCCAGGCAGTAAGGCTTCCCGCTTTTCACCCCGTCGAGTTAGGCTCAATCTGTTCGGCTAATTTGCCTTTCTGATAGGCGTCACGTTGTAATCTTCGCCATGTTCCAGAGCCACCAGCAGGTTAGCCCACAGAGTTAATGCCGCCTTGCGTTCGTCGAAATACTGGTAACGGTTATAAATCCCCTCAACGCCTTTTATCCGGTGATTCAGGCAACGTTCAGCTACCACGGGATCGACACCTAGCGCGGCCAGATGAGTACGGGCCGTGCGCCGGAAATCGTGAATAGTGAAATTAGGCACTTCAGGCATTGCCGCCCGTACTTTCACCAGCGCGACGGGTAGTGTGCTTTCCTGAATATGCGGAATCATGCGGTTTTGCATCTTTCTGGCTGGAAGAACCCATGCGCTATTGCATGAAAATGAATGAAGTTCTCTCAACCATTCAAGCGCTGGTGGAGGAAGGGGGATATCTATTGGATCACCATTTTTACTGCGTTCTTCTGGTAAATGCCAGATAGCGCCATCTAAATCGAATTCTTCCCAACGTGCTGCGCACAGTTCCATTTTGCGTACACACAGTGTTAGCAATAATTTAAAGGTAAGCTCATTCTGGCGGCTGAATCCCTTTGCTTTCCGCATTGCCTGAAACAGTTGGATAAGTTCATCGCGGGTGAGCCATCGCTCACGAGCTATCTCTTTGCCGCCTGCGTCTGATACTTCAAAGGCTGAACACGGGTTTATTTCTAAAGCGTGCCGTTTAATCCCATAGTCGAATATGCGACGTGTCCAGCGCAGAACGTCCGTTGCTATGGTTGGCGCTCCGCGATCGACGATGCCTTTTAGCATGTCATCAATATGGCGCGGTTTAACGTCCTCGACCTTCATGTGACCAATGCAAGGGTTTATGTCCTTGTCGATACGGCGGCGTAAAATGTCGGGATGTTTCCAGCGGGGCAGAATCTGACGTTCAAAGTATTCAGCGGCCAGTGCTGATACTTTCAGCGCGTGTTTCTCTGCGTCGATCTTTGCTAATGCTTCGGTTTTTCGCTCTTGTTTTTCTCCGGCAACGTCATAACCCAGCGCAACGCGGGCGGATAGCTCTTTAGCGGTTTCTCTGGCTTTTGACAGTGATAACTCTGAATACGAGCCAATCAGCATGGCACGGGACTTGCCAGCGAACTTGTACCGGAAGCGCCAAACAGGCGTTTGATAGTTTTCTCGATAGGAAAGATAAAGCCCGTTGCCGTCCGAGCGCCCCTCAAACCGTTCTCCAGCTTTTATCCATGCCCGTATCTGCATATCTGTGAGCTTTGCCATCGTATCGCCTGAGTCTCAAATAGCGGTGTACACCTAACTATGCACACCTTCTGTCTAGGGGGGCACCCAGGTGTACACGGTAATCATGCGCTTTGTTGCTTCTTCATGATAGCTCATGATAACAAAAAAGCCTGCAATATCGCAGGCTTCTTGGTTTTTTGATAGCGGATGATTTTTCGTGAATCGTTATTCGATATTCTGAATCTGTTCCCGCATTTGCTCGATCAGCACTTTCAACTCAATGGCTGACGCGGTGACGTCGGCGTTGATGGATTTCGAGGCCAGCGTGTTCGACTCGCGGTTGAATTCCTGCATCATGAAGTCGAGGCGGCGGCCGACGGCTTCTTCTTTTTTCAGGATTTTGTAGGTTTCCTTGACGTGAGCGTCGAGGCGGTCGAGTTCTTCGGCGACGTCGACGCGCTGTGCCATCAGTACCAGTTCCTGTTCCAGACGGTTATTTTCCAGCTGTACCTGCGCATCTTCCAGTTTGCTTTGCAGGCGCTCGCGCTGCCATAGCAGAATGTTTGGCATCTGGGCGCGGACTTTGACGACTTCGGCGCTGACGCCAGCCAGGCGCTGTTCGATCAGCGCTTTCAGCGCGTTGCCTTCGCTTTCACGGGCGGCGATGAAGTCATCCAGCGCGCCTTCCAGCGCGGTCAGCAGTTCGGCGCTGATGGCATCCAGATCCTGCTCTTCCGCCGACATCACGCCGGGCCAGCGCAGAATATCAACCGGGTTGATTTCCCCTTCGTCGCTCTGCATTTTGACCCAGTTGGCGGCGTTAACCAGCTGTTTCGCCAACTTTTCGTTCAGAATCAACGCACTTTGCGCGCTCGGGTCGAGTTCAAAACGCAGGTTGCATTCGATTTTGCCACGGGTCAAACGGGCGCGGATGCGCTCACGAGCGACGGGTTCGAGGCTGCGGAATTGTTCCGGTAAACGAAGATAGGTTTCCAGATAGCGCTGGTTAACGGAACGCAGTTCCCAGGCTGCGCTTCCCCAGTTGCCCTTGATTTCTCGGCGGGCGTAAGCGGTCATGCTGCGAATCATTGGTGCATACCTGTAAAGCAAATGATGAGAAAGATTATAGCGTTGAGTCCGCCGCAGGGGATAGAAAAAACCGTCTGCCGTGTAGCGCCTGTCATGAATCAGGCGGCGTTAAGCAAGGCCTCGTTCTGTCGGGCTATCTCACGACAGCGGTTTTTCATCATCTGCTTCAGTTGCAGTGTTGCCTGTGATTGCGGGTTATCACGCCGGCTGATCAGCGTGACTTCAAAAGGCAGCGGCTGGTCGATAGGGACAATCTTGAGCTGATTGGCATAGCGACAGGCGGTAAAGAGATCGACGATACCCGCCCCGCCGCCTGCCAGCACCATATCGGCAATCACCGAGTAGGTTTTGATGTAGAGCGAAGCGGCGGGCTGTAGCGCCTTGTCGCGCAACGCACGATGTACCACCTGACCGAGCGGATCCTGATGCTGCATCATTAGCAGGTTGTTGTTGCACAACCATTCCAGCGAGACGGGGCCGTTTATCGGGCTGTCTTTCGGCAGAAGAGCCACCATCGTGGACTGGAATAGCGGTTCTGCCAGCAGTTCGGACGGCACCTGCTGACCAAAGATCAGCGCGAAATCGAGCTGGTTTTGCAGAATGTTCTGGCACAGCGTGCTGAAGTGTTCGGTGACGAGTTCGACGTTAACCGAGGCCGCCTGCTTATGAAACTCCACCAGCGTCGGTGCCACGATCATCTGCCCGAACGCATGCGCCGCACCCAGCCGTACGGAATGGGCCTTGCTGGTTTTGATTTGTTCGGTGAGGGAACTGATGCTTTGCAGGTGGCTGAAAAGTTCCTGCACTTTCGGGATGAGGCGTAGTCCTTCTTCGGTGGCGACCATTCCCTGAGTGCGACGCTCAAACAGAGAGAAGCCCAGTTGCTGTTCCGCGTGATTTAATACCCGGCTGACGTTGGGCTGAGAGACGTTGAGCAAACGAGCAGCACCGCTGATAGTGCCTGCCTGAACAATGGCCTGGAAGATTTCAATATGGCGTAATCGCATGGTTGCAGGCTCCGGCTGATGCTTTCTGATGAGCATCGTATGAGTAATAACCAAAAGTTCTGCAATTATTACGCCAGGTTATATACCCGTCATACTTCGAGTTGCATGTGCGTTGGCTGCGTTCAGTCACCCGAATTACTTACCTGAGTAAGCTCATCGGGACTCCCTCTCTTGCCGCCTTCCTGAAACTCGAATTATTTAGAGTATAAGGCCGCGATGAATGGCCGATAGATAAGCGATGAGAACACTTTATGCACTATTTTGATGCCCGATAATGGTGCAATGCACCGATATCGGGCGTTTTGGTTCTGTTTCGATGTGCTGGGACGTTAACGATAGATATCGGCGACGGGGGCTTCGCCCACGTAGCCATAGCCGCGGTACATGCCTTCGCTGTTGAACGGCAGAGCGATGTTGCCGGCTTTGTCCACGGCAATCATCCCGCCGCTGCCGTCCATTTGCACGAGTTTCTCCATCACCACGCGATCGCTGGCCTGTTGTAGCGTGAGTCCGGCGTATTCCATCAGCGCCGAGACATCATAGGCGGCGACGGCACGCATAAAGACTTCGCCTGTGCCGGTGCAAGAAACGGCCACCGTCTGGTTATTGGCGTAGCAGCCCGCACCGATAATGGGGCTGTCGCCGACGCGTCCAGCCTGTTTGTTGGTCATACCGCCCGTTGAGGTTGCCGCCGCGAGATTCCCCGCGCTGTCGAGTGCGACTGCACCGACGGTACCGAATTTACGGTCGGGATCGATAGGGTCGTTTTGACCGTCATGATCGAGGATAACGCGGCCTGAACCTGCCTGTGCGTTATGCAGTTGCTGACGGCGTTCCTCGGTGGAGAAAAACGCAGGTTCAACCCTTTCCAGACTGTGCAGCTGTGCAAAGGCTTCCGCGCCGTCGGCGGTAAACATCACATGCGGGCTGGCTTCGAGTACGGTACGAGCCGCCAGAATCGGGTTACGGATATGGCTGACACAACTGACCGCACCAGCATCCAGCGAACGTCCGTCCATGATGCTGGCGTCCAGTTCGTGGGTTTCCGCGTGGGTGAAGACCGAGCCGTGTCCGGCATTGAACAAAGGGCACTCTTCCAGCAGACGGACGGCTTCCGTCACGGCATCCAGCGCGCTGCCGTTTTCGGCCAAAATGCGTTGTCCACTGGCGACAATCTCGGATAGCGCCGCCAGATAGCGTTGCTCTTTTTCAGCGCTCATGGCCGAGCGGGTCAGCGCACCTGCGCCACCGTGGATCACAATCACGGGTTTCGTCATGCGATAAATTCTCTTTTCAAGCGGTTTACGCCCCCGAAATCAGGGGCGGAGAGACTGGAATCAGTTTTGCGTCGTCGCCAGATAGGAAAAGGCGCCCAGCAGGCTGGTGATTTCCCGCATGCTCTGCGCCGTATAACCTACGGTTATGGCATCCAAACGTTCAACGCTTGGCAGCAGACAGAATAGATCGGCCAGTACCGGTTTTGCCACCATCAGTTCGAGACGGTAAGGAGCCTGAATCCGCGAATTCAGCGTACGGTGTGCTTTTTCCACCGCCGCTTTTGCCGCGTCACGAATCACCTGACGCGCCTGTTCGGTGCTGAGGGATTCCGCTGCGTGCTGTGAGATGGCGCGCTTGACGCAAGCGTAGTCGGTATCGGGGTAGTAGCGGGCGATCCAACTCTGGAGCGTGTCGTCGCCGCTGACCAGCCAGAGTGGCGTTTTTTGTTCCACGCCTGCGGCGGCGTAGATGTCGCTCTCGCCCATGATTTCACCGTTGATGCGCACGCGGTAGAAAGCACGACCGTTGATGGTATGCGATAACACACCAAACTCACCCGCCGCGCTGTGGTAGCCAATGAACATCAGGCCATCGAATTGCTGCTGCTCTAATCCTTCTACCATCGAATAGCCGCGCGGTTTGCCTTGTACCAGCCGGGCGCGGGCGTCGATGTTTTCCGCACGCAGATTGACCATCGCCGCGTGGCTGTCAGCGACCACTACTTCTGTTGCGCCACCTGCGAATGCGCCGTCGATGGCGGCATTCACTTCCTGCTCCATCAGGCCGCGTGCCAGTTGGTATTCCGCGGTGCCGGGGCTGCACTGCTCCGGGCGCATCACGCCAGCGATACCTTCAATATCAGCAGAGATAAACACTTTCATCATCAGTTTCCTACGGGAGAATTTACTTATGGATAAAGAGTGGCGGTCAACCGATCCAACGCCTGTGGCAGCGTTGGGCGGTGATGGCCGCGAAAACCGGTCACGGCGTCTGCCTGAAGCATGGCGTCGAGCACCGCGTGTTCGGTGGCGTCGGCGGCGGCGCTTAACAGTGGTTCAAGCTGTGCATCCTCCGGCGGCTGTGGCTGTGGGCTGGTGGAGAAGGCGACGGCGATATCGCCGGAACCGTGTCCCCAGTAGCTGCCGAGCCGTCCTAATCCTGCGCCAGCACGTTTGGCGATGCGCTTGAGCTGACGGGCATCGAGCGGGGCGTCCGTCGCCATGATAATGATGATCGATCCCGCGTCCTGCTGTGGAGCGAGCCCCGGCAGGATGGGGGCGAGGGCGTTCCCCATTTGCACGCCGTCCAGCGTTAGCGAGGAAAGCGTGCCGAAGTTTGCCAGCACCAGTACGCCGAGCGTGGCGTCCAATTCAGGAATCAGACGTGATGCGGTGCCTATGCCGCCTTTCAGGCTAAAGCAGCTCATACCGCGCCCAGCACCGACGCTGCCGCGTGCGAAACTCTCTGCCACATTGTCCAGCGCTTGTCGCGCCATGTGTTCTGTTACCGCCAGCGCCTGAATGTCGTTTAGCCAGCCGTCGTTGCACTCCAGCGCCAGCGGGTTCACCGTCGGCAGCGTGCGACCTAGTTCAGGGTTGCGGGCAATGGCATCGCGCACCAGCGTAGTAAACAGCGTGCCGGTCGCCAGCGTGTTACTGAGCAGGATGGGTGTTTGCAGTTGTCCCAGTTCCTCAATCTGTACCAGTCCGACGGGTTTGGCGAAACCGTTCAGCACCGCCGCGCCGCAGGGCAGGGGCTGGGTGAACAGGTTGTCACCGGGCGGCACAATCGCGGTGACACCGGTTTGCACTTCGCCTGCCGCCAGCGTGCAGTGGCCGACGCGCACGCCTGCCACATCACTGATACTGTTTTGTGGTCCGCTAGCCGAGCGCGGCGTACCCAACTGCCGCGTCGTTTTCCAGCGCTGTAGCAACAGCGCCCGCTGCTGCTGGTGATAGTCGTTTATCTGATGATCGCCGTGCATCGCCTTCCTCAGCTTTTCAGTTTGGGATCGAGCGTATCACGCAGCGCATCCCCGAGCAGGTTAAACGCCAGCACGGTAAAGAAAATCGCCAGACCGGGGAACACGCTGACGTGCCAGGCGCCTGCCATCATCAGGCTGCGGCTCATCGCCAGAATATTGCCCCATTCCGGTACGTCCGGTTCTGGGCCAAGGCCGATGAAGCTCAGCCCTGCCGCCGTCAGGATGCTGGTGCCAATACGCATGGTGAAATAGACGATCACGTTAGGCAGCGTGCCGGGCAGGATATGGCGCATCAGCACGATGCGATCCGGCGCGCCGGCGCAGCGTACCGCTTCCACATAGGCCGCCTGCTTCAGCGACAGCGTAGAGGCACGCACGATGCGGGCGAAGACCGGTACGCTGAAGACCGCGACGGCGATAATCACGTTATTCAAGCCAGGGCCGAGGATGGCGACGACCGCAATAGCCAGCAACATGCCGGGGAAGGCGAACAGCACGTCGGAACCGCGCATGATCAGCGTATCCACCCAGCGGCCGTAGTAGCCTGCCAGCAGGCCGAGCACGATGCCGACCAGCATACCGAGCGTGACGGAAAAGATACCGATGTATAACGAGATGCGTGCGCCGTAGATGATGCGGCTCATCACATCGCGTCCGAGATCGTCAGTACCCATCCAGTGCGCTGCTGAAGGCGGTGAAGCCAGCGCCATCCAGTCAGGCTCCATCGGGTTCCACGGTGCCAGCCAGGGGGCGAAAATCGCAACCAGTACCAGTAGCAGGACAAAGCCGCTGGACACCAGCGCCATCGGGTTACGGATAAAGACCTGAACGAAATCGCGCCACGGCGAACGTATCGTCTCTTCATCAAGCGTGGCTGCGGCCACGACGGGTTCGGAAGGAAGGTTCATCGTGTCTCCTAACGTAGGCGAATCGCCGGATTGACCACCGCGTACAGCAGGTCCACCAACAGGTTAATGACAATAAATTCAAACACGAACAGCATCACCAGCGCCTGAATGACCGGCTGATCCTGTGTCTTGATGGATTCAATGAGCAGCCAGCCCAGACCCGGCCAGCTAAACACGCTTTCAACCACGATGGATCCACCGAGCAGGAAGCCGAATTGCAGCCCGAGCATGGTGATAACCGGAATCAGCGCGTTACGCATCACATGCTTCCAGGTGACCAGCCGATTGCGCAGCCCCTTGGAGCGAGCGGTACGTACGTAGTCTTCCTGCGCGACTTCCAGAAACGCGGAGCGGGTAAAGCGCGCCATAACCGCGGCGACCGATGCCCCGAGCGTCAGCGCGGGCAGAATGATGTCGCTGGGCTGATTAAAGCCGCTGACAGAAAAGACGCCGAACGGCATGGCCACAAATTGAATGAGCAGCAGGCCGAGCCAGAACGGCGGCATGGAAATGCCACCGACGGCGAAGCTCATCAGCGTCCAGTCTTGCCATTTTCCCCGCTTGAGCGCGGACACCACGCCGATCAACAAGCCGAGCAGCACCGACCAGACGAAGCCTGCCAGCGCCAGCCACATGGTGGGCATAAAACTTTTGCTGATAACGTCAATCACCGGCTGCTGGGTGCGGTACGTCACACCCAGATCGCCGCTGAACAGGCCGCCGAGCCAATGGACATACTGCTGCGGCAGCGGGTCGTTCAACCCTAGCTGCTGACGGGCGGCTTCCACCGCCTCAATCGTTGCGTCAGCGCCTGCGTAAATACGTGCCGGGTCACCCGGCAACAGCTTGATAAAACCGAACACTAACAGGGAGACCACCAGTAGAACCGGGATCATTTCCAGCAAACGTCGGACGATATAAGCAAACATGGCGTTCTATATGAACGCATCCCGTTTGCAAGGCTTCCGTTGTGTTGACGTTGACGGATAGGTCGCAGCTCTATATCCGGCCTTGTTGCAGCCTGTGCCGCGGGCCTCGATGAGATTCGCCGACTTGCTCCTTATTCTCCTGGCGGGCTTTATGCCCGACACGCCATTCAGGTTTAGCAAGTCCCGGTCTTACCTGTCGTCGTCATCACGCTGGCTGCCCTCGCAACCTTTCCGCATTCATCCTTTTGTTAAGGGTTAATGGTTTTCAGCATCCACTGTTAATACGGCCTGATGCTGACGTAATCTTTCCGGTACTCCCGTTCGTGCGCCGCCACCGCCCACACCGTGCGCGCCAGTTTGTTGGCCATCGCCACCACCGCCACGCTGGTCGGTCTGCGTTTCTTCAGCTCTGTTATCCACGGCCCAGGCTCCTTACTTAGCAACGATGCCGCCCGTGCCCCGTGGATAAACAGCGTACGCAGGTAGGTGTCACCGCGTTTGCTTATCCCCAGCAGGCGAACCTTGCCGCCAGTGCCGGTCTGTTTCGGGACGAGTCCGACATAGGCCGCGAACTCCCGTCCCGACCGGAACGCATGAGCCTCGCCCATCGTAGCCACCGCCGCCGTGGCTATCAGTGGCCCTACGCCGGGTATAGCCATCAGCCGTCGGCAGGTCTCGTTCTGTTTCGCCAGCGCCATCAGTTGTTGCTCCATGCCGTTAATCTGAGCATCCAGCTCACTCAACCGACGGTGCTGCTCTTCAATCTGGGCGATGAGGAACAGCGGCAGGCGGTTTTTCAGCCTCTCCAGCGCCACGGGCAGAGCTTTGTCCAGCGCGGTACGTCCTTTGCGTACTGTTTCACCAAATTCGAGCAGTAAGCCATGCAGGGCATTGGTCTGCGCGGTGCGGAACTTCACCCACTGGCGGCGCATGCGATGCAGTGCCAGAACGGCCTGCTGCTCTTCGCTCTTTACGGCTATCCCCCGTCCCGGTTGCTGGACCGCCATCCATATGGCGCGGGAGTCCATGACGTCGTTCTTGTTGCCCATAAGGAACGCTTTGACGAATTTCGCCTGAAGCAGGCGAACCTGATGACCGAGTTTTTTCAACTCCCGGGCCCAGTGCTGAGAGCCACCACAGGCTTCCATACCAATCAGGCAGGGCTCACGGTTGCTGAAGAAGGTCAGAACATCCTGACGTCTCAGCTGTTTATCCACCACTTCGCCGCTATGTTTGTCGATGCAGTGAACCTGAATCAGGTGTTTTGCGATATCAACGCCAACAGGGGTATAGTTATTCATGTGTGGAGTCTCCAGTCAGGGGAACGATGAGTATCCCGTTATAGGTACGATGATGCCGGAAATCTGCGAGGCTCCACACCCCGCCTTTCAGCCTCTGTGCTACTCGTCAAATAGTTGGGATGCGTTCATCTCATTCTCCCTGACCGATTACTTAAATTCAGCCTGATCGAAGATCAGCGAGCCATCTGCCAGCATGTACACGCCATCGAGGTTCTTGGTTTTACCGACGATGTTGTCCGGTGTACCCAGGAAGACCACTGGCGCATCCTGCCAAATCTGACGCTGTGCGTCGGCATAAGCGGCGGCACGTTTGTCGGCGTCGGCGGTAGCCAGACCGGCGGTGATCGCTTTATCTGCTACCGGGTTGCTGTAGTAAGAGACGTTATACGCAACGGGAACCCAGGACTCGGTGGCGAACAGCGGACGCAGCGCCCAGTCGGCATCACCGGTAGACGGAGACCAGCCGTTGTAGAACAGGTCAAATTCGGCATCTTTCGGATCTTTTACGCCAAACAGTTTGGCGTTGCGCATCCCTGAATCCATCGGCGTGACGGTAACTTTGACGCCAACCTGCTCTAGCTGCTGTTTGAAGAACTGTGCGCTACGGATGTAGTCGGTGCGGTTCGTTGTCCACAGTTTCAGGCTCAGGCCGTTGGCGTAGCCCGCTTCTTTCAGCAGCGCTTTGGCTTTTTCTGGGTTGTAGGTGTAGTTCGGTAAGCTTTGGCGTGCGAAGAACTGGACGTCCGGCGCCATTGCAGAGGTAGCAGGAACACCCATGCCAGCGAAGCCGACTTTTAACCAGATGTCGCGGTTGATGGCGTAGTTGAGCGCCTGACGCACGCGGATATCGTTAAGCGGCGGGCGCAGGTTGTTCATCGCCAGCCAGAATTGATAAATACTCGCGTCGCGCTGAATCGCCAGCTTGCTGTCGCTTTGTACGGTCGCAATCAGGTCGGAAGGCAGCGGATACACGGCATCGACCTGGCCGGATTTCAGGGATGCCACGCGGGTGGAATCTTCCGGCGTCGGGTAGAAGGTCACGCTGTCGACTTTCGGCCAGCCTTTCTGCCAGTAGTTGTCGAATTTCACCAGCTTCACGTCTTTACCCTGCTGCCATTCGGTGAATTTGAACGGCCCCGTACCGACCGGGTGCACGCGCAGTTGTGCTTCATCTGGGTATTTCTTGAGTGCTTCCGGGCTATGCATGACGGCGGATGGGTGCGCCAGGGTGTTCACAAAGGCACCGAAAGATTTGTTCAGCTCGATTTTGACCTGCGTTGGCGACAGCACGGTGACGCTCTGCACCATGTTAAACAGGCTGTTGCGCTTCAGGCCTTTGCTCTGATCGGCAAGACGATCAAGGTTGGCTTTAACGGCATCGGCGTTGAACGGCGCGCCGTCCTGGAAGGTGATGCCTTCGCGCAGGGTAACGACGAATTCAGTCGCCGTGTCGTTGCTGGTATAGCCCGTCGCCAGACGTGGCACCAGCTTCATTTTATTATCGAACTGGAACAGACGCTCGAAGATGCCGCTCTGAATGGAGTAGCTCAGCGTGTCCGAGGTGTCGTGCGGGTCGAGCCCGGTGATATCGGCATAGATGGAAATACGAAGGTCTTGCGCCTGGGCAACAGCCGCCAGACACAGTGAGAGCCCGAGGGCAACGGCAGAGCGACGAACGAATGGCTTCATGGTTTCTCTCCTGGTCAGCAATGAACGTGTGTTGTGTTTTATAAAAACGTTGTGTTTTATGGCTATTTTTTGTGGCTATTTTCTTGTCATGACGTCGTGTTTCAGGCTGCCGATTCGTTGTCGGCAACCCAGTGCTGCGGCGCGACCTCTCGGTAGCGCGTTTTGGCGACGGCCTCACCTGCTTTACGCAAAGGAGAGGGGATTTCACTGTCGTCAAACTGGCGTGTGCCGCGACGCGTTGGGTCGGCAATGGGAACCGAGGCCAACAGGCGGCGGGTATACGGGTGTTGCGGGTCGTTAAACACCGACTGGCGCGGGCCGATCTCCACAATCTGGCCGAGGTACATCACCGCGACGCGGTTGGCGATACGCTCGACAACGGCCATATCGTGCGAGATGAAAATCCACGACACGCCGGTTTTCTTTTGGAGGTCCATCATCAGGTTGACGACCTGCGCCTGAATGGACACATCAAGCGCCGACACGGCTTCATCAGCAATGATGACCTGCGGTTGTAGCGCCATCGCACGGGCAATCGCGATGCGTTGACGCTGCCCGCCGGAAAATTCGTGTGGATAACGGCGCGCGTGCTCAGGCAGCAAACCAACGCTTTTCAACAGCGCTTGTACCTGTGGCGTCGCTTCTTCCAGCGATTTCACCAGCCCGTGCAGCAGCAGCGGTTCGGCGATGGTGAAGCCGACCGTCAGGCGTGGGTTGAGTGAGGCATACGGATCCTGGAACACCATCTGCATTTCCCGACGCAGCGGCTGGAAATCACGCTCTTTCATCTGGGAAATTTCGTTGCCCTGAAAATGGATGCTCTCAGCTTCGCTTTGTACCAGACGCAGAAGGGCGCGCCCGGTGGTGGACTTGCCGCAGCCACTTTCCCCGACGATAGCCAGCGTTTCGCCCGGCCAGACGTTGAAATCGATTTGCTCGACCGCATGAACATGGTGGGTTACGGTGGATAAAATCCCGCTGCGCATGGGGTAATACACCCGCAGCCCGCGAATATCCAACAGCGGTTCGGCATCATAGCGCGCGGTGACTTGTTCACTATTTTCCGGGTCGGCAGCCTGCCCCAATAAAGGAAAACGCTTCGGCCAGAGGCTATCGCGCATGTCGCCCAGTTTCGGTACGGCGGCTAGCAGTGATTGGGTATACGGGTGTTGTGGTGCAGCGAAAATCTGCTCGACGGAACCTTGTTCCACGATCTCGCCGCGATACATCACCACCACACGATCGGCGATTTCCGCCACCACGCCCATATCGTGCGTAATAAACAGCACCGCCATGTCGCTCTGTTGTTGCAGGTCACGCAGGATTTGCAGAATGCGCGCCTGCACGGTGACATCCAGCGCGGTGGTCGGTTCATCGGCAATGAGCAGTTGCGGATCGCAGGCCAGCGCCTGTGCGATCATCACACGCTGGCGCATCCCACCGGACAGCGAGTGTGGGTAGCTTTTCATCACGCGATCGACGTCCGCGATGCGCACCTTGTGCAGCAGTTCACGGGCTTTCTGGTCCGCGCTGGCGGCATCGCAGAGCTTATGGTCAAGCAGCGCTTCGGTGAGCTGGTCGCCAACTTTCAGCACCGGATTGAGCGAGGTCATCGGTTCCTGAAAAATCATGGCGAGATCGCGGCCGCGCAGCTTGCGGCGTGCTTCCGCTTTCATGCTCAACAGGTCATGCTGCTGACCGTCGCGTGCGGTAAAACGGAGTGCGCCGCGTTCGATGTTGGCAGAGTCCGCCAGCAGCCCCATCACGGTGAGTGACGTCACGGACTTGCCTGAACCACTTTCGCCGACCACGGCGACGACTTCCCCTTTATTCACGGTAAAGGAAATGCCTTTTAGCGCCTGATGCGTGCCGGAACGGCCACTAAAGCTGACGCTCAGATCGTCGATTTCCAGTACAGGTCTGGGGGCGTTACCGGGTGCTGTGGCGGCACCCGCGTGCATGATATCCGTCATGGTCACTCCGGTTGATGGTGTAGTTAATTACGTCAATTGTTAATTGCGTCATAGCCAGATTCGGCCAAGGTTATAGGTCAGATAAGGCGAGCTGTCAGCGGCCAGCCAAATAGGGCCGTCGAGATCGACATGTTCAGCATCGGCTGCGACAGGCAGGGCGGCTTCCATCGCCATTGATGAGCCCAGCGTGCAGCCGACCATAATGCGCAGTCCGTGAAAGTGAGCCTCACGCACCATTGCCAGTGCTTCGGTCAGTCCGCCGCATTTGTCCAGCTTGATGTTGATCATGTCGTAACGACGGCGTAACCCGACGATGTCACCGCTGTGGCGGCAGCTTTCATCCGCACAGATGGGAATCGGGTGGGAAAAACGCTGCAAATCTTCGTCCTTACCGACAGGAAGCGGTTGCTCGATCATGGCGACCTGATAAGGCAGCAGGGCTGTGGACAGGCTATGTAAATCCAGTCCGCTCCAGCTTGCTCTTGCGTCGATAATCAATTTGGCGTTGGGCGCGGCGGCACGAATGGCGG
>NZ_CP116476.1 GCF_028335745.1 Pectobacterium sp. A5351 | reverse complement strand
TGATTGCCTCCTTTGCAGGCAGTTGGTGGTTAGGCGCTGGCGGGGTCACTACCCCCGCCCTGCGCCGCTCTGAGTTCTTCCAGGCACTCGCGCAGCGCCTCGTATTCGTCGTCGGTCAGCCAGAACTTGCGCTGACGCATCCCTTTGGCCTTCATGCGCTCGGCATATCGCGCTTGGCGTACAGCGTCAGGGCTGGCCAGCAGGTCGCCGGTCTGCTTGTCCTTTTGGTCTTTCATATCAGTCACCGAGAAACTTGCCGGGGCCGAAAGGCTTGTCTTCGCGGAACAAGGACAAGGTGCAGCCGTCAAGGTTAAGGCTGGCCATATCAGCGACTGAAAAGCG
Source organism: Pectobacterium sp. A5351 (assembly GCF_028335745.1). Lineage (NCBI taxonomy): Bacteria > Pseudomonadati > Pseudomonadota > Gammaproteobacteria > Enterobacterales > Pectobacteriaceae > Pectobacterium > Pectobacterium sp. A5351. The sequence continues at coordinate 8,346 of NZ_CP116476.1, read as the reverse complement.
GCCAGCCTCGGCCTTGTTTGACGTATAACCAAAGCCACCGGGCAACCAATAGCCCTTGTCACTTTTGATCAGGTAGACCGACCCTGAAGCGCTTTTTTCGTATTCCATAAAACCCCCTTCTGTGCGTGAGTACTCATAGTATAACAGGCGTGAGTACCAACGCAAGCACTACATGCTGAAATCTGGCCCGCCCCTGTCCATGCCTCGCTGGCGGGGTGCCGGTGCCCGTGCCAGCTCGGCCCGCGCAAGCTGGACGCTGGGCAGACCCATGACCTTGCTGACGGTGCGCTCGATGTAATCCGCTTCGTGGCCGGGCTTGCGCTCTGCCAGCGCTGGGCTGGCCTCGGCCATGGCCTTGCCGATTTCCTCGGCACTGCGGCCCCGGCTGGCCAGCTTCTGCGCGGCGATAAAGTCGCACTTGCTGAGGTCATCACCGAAGCGCTTGACCAGCCCGGCCATCTCGCTGCGGTACTCGTCCAGCGCCGTGCGCCGGTGGCGGCTAAGCTGCCGCTCGGGCAGTTCGAGGCTGGCCAGCCTGCGGGCCTTCTCCTGCTGCCGCTGGGCCTGCTCGATCTGCTGGCCAGCCTGCTGCACCAGCGCCGGGCCAGCGGTGGCGGTCTTGCCCTTGGATTCACGCAGCAGCACCCACGGCTGATAACCGGCGCGGGTGGTGTGCTTGTCCTTGCGGTTGGTGAAGCCCGCCAAGCGGCCATAGTGGCGGCTGTCGGCGCTGGCCGGGTCGGCGTCGTACTCGCTGGCCAGCGTCCGGGCAATCTGCCCCCGAAGTTCACCGCCTGCGGCGTCGGCCACCTTGACCCATGCCTGATAGTTCTTCGGGCTGGTTTCCACTACCAGGGCAGGCTCCCGGCCCTCGGCTTTCATGTCATCCAGGTCAAACTCGCTGAGGTCGTCCACCAGCACCAGACCATGCCGCTCCTGCTCGGCGGGCCTGATATACACGTCATTGCCCTGGGCATTCATCCGCTTGAGCCATGGCGTGTTCTGGAGCACTTCGGCGGCTGACCATTCCCGGTTCATCATCTGGCCGGTGGTGGCGTCCCTGACGCCGATATCGAAGCGCTCACAGCCCATGGCCTTGAGCTGTCGGCCTATGGCCTGCAAAGTCCTGTCGTTCTTCATCGGGCCACCAAGCGCAGCCAGATCGAGCCGTCCTCGGTTGTCAGTGGCGTCAGGTCGAGCAAGAGCAACGATGCGATCAGCAGCACCACCGTAGGCATCATGGAAGCCAGCATCACGGTTAGCCATAGCTTCCAGTGCCACCCCCGCGACGCGCTCCGGGCGCTCTGCGCGGCGCTGCTCACCTCGGCGGCTACCTCCCGCAACTCTTTGGCCAGCTCCACCCATGCCGCCCCTGTCTGGCGCTGGGCTTTCAGCCACTCCGCCGCCTGCGCCTCGCTGGCCTGCTGGGTCTGGCTCATGACCTGCCGGGCTTCGTCGGCCAGTGTCGCCATGCTCTGGGCCAGCGGTTCGATCTGCTCCGCTAACTCGTTGATGCCTCTGGATTTCTTCACTCTGTCGATTGCGTTCATGGTCTATTGCCTCCCGGTATTCCTGTAAGTCGATGATCTGGGCGTTGGCGGTGTCGATGTTCAGGGCCACGTCTGCCCGGTCGGTGCGGATGCCCCGGCCTTCCATCTCCACCACGTTCGGCCCCAGGTGAACACCGGGCAGGCGCTCGATGCCCTGCGCCTCAAGTGTTCTGTGGTCAATGCGGGCGTCGTGGCCAGCCCGCTCTAATGCCCGGTTGGCATGGTCGGCCCATGCCTCGCGGGTCTGCTCAAGCCATGCCTTGGGCTTGAGCGCTTCGGTCTTCTGTGCCCCGCCCTTCTCCGGGGTCTTGCCGTTGTACCGCTTGAACCACTGAGCGGCGGGCCGCTCGATGCCGTCATTGATCCGCTCGGAGATCATCAGGTGGCAGTGCGGGTTCTCGCCGCCACCGGCATGGATGGCCAGCGTATACGGCAGGCGCTCGGCACCGGTCAGGTGCTGGGCGAACTCGGACGCCAGCGCCTTCTGCTGGTCGAGGGTCAGCTCGACCGGCAGGGCAAATTCGACCTCCTTGAACAGCCGCCCATTGGCGCGTTCATACAGGTCGGCAGCATCCCAGTAGTCGGCGGGCCGCTCGACGAACTCCGGCATGTGCCCGGATTCGGCGTGCAAGACTTCATCCATGTCGCGGGCATACTTGCCTTCGCGCTGGATGTAGTCGGCCTTGGCCCTGGCCGATTGGCCGCCCGACCTGCTGCCGGTTTTCGCCGTAAGGTGATAAATCGCCATGCTGCCTCGCTGTTGCTTTTGCTTTTCGGCTCCATGCAATGGCCCTCGGAGAGCGCACCGCCCGAAGGGTGGCCGTTAGGCCAGTTTCTCGAAGAGAAACCGGTAAGTGCGCCCTCCCCTACAAAGTAGGGTCGGGATTGCCGCCGCTGTGCCTCCATGATAGCCTACGAGACAGCACATTAACAATGGGGTGTCAAGATGGTTAAGGGGAGCAACAAGGCGGCGGATCGGCTGGCCAAGCTCGAAGAACAACGAGCGCGAATCAATGCCGAAATTCAGCGGGTGCGGGCAAGGGAACAGCAGCAAGAGCGCAAGAACGAAACAAGGCGCAAGGTGCTGGTGGGGGCCATGATTTTGGCCAAGGTGAACAGCAGCGAGTGGCCGGAGGATCGGCTCATGGCGGCAATGGATGCGTACCTTGAACGCGACCACGACCGCGCCTTGTTCGGTCTGCCGCCACGCCAGAAGGATGAGCCGGGCTGAATGATCGACCGAGACAGGCCCTGCGGGGCTGCACACGCGCCCCCACCCTTCGGGTAGGGGGAAAGGCCGCTAAAGCGGCTAAAAGCGCTCCAGCGTATTTCTGCGGGGTTTGGTGTGGGGTTTAGCGGGCTTTGCCCGCCTTTCCCCCTGCCGCGCAGCGGTGGGGCGGTGTGTAGCCTAGCGCAGCGAATAGACCAGCTATCCGGCCTCTGGCCGGGCATATTGGGCAAGGGCAGCAGCGCCCCACAAGGGCGCTGATAACCGCGCCTAGTGGATTATTCTTAGATAATCATGGATGGATTTTTCCAACACCCCGCCAGCCCCCGCCCCTGCTGGGTTTGCAGGTTTGGGGGCGTGACAGTTATTGCAGGGGTTCGTGACAGTTATTGCAGGGGGGCGTGACAGTTATTGCAGGGGTTCGTGACAGTTAGTACGGGAGTGACGGGCACTGGCTGGCAATGTCTAGCAACGGCAGGCATTTCGGCTGAGGGTAAAAGAACTTTCCGCTAAGCGATAGACTGTATGTAAACACAGTATTGCAAGGACGCGGAACATGCCTCATGTGGCGGCCAGGACGGCCAGCCGGGATCGGGATACTGGTCGTTACCAGAGCCACCGACCCGAGCAAACCCTTCTCTATCAGATCGTTGACGAGTATTACCCGGCATTCGCTGCGCTTATGGCAGAGCAGGGAAAGGAATTGCCGGGCTATGTGCAACGGGAATTTGAAGAATTTCTCCAATGCGGGCGGCTGGAGCATGGCTTTCTACGGGTTCGCTGCGAGTCTTGCCACGCCGAGCACCTGGTCGCTTTCAGCTGTAAGCGTCGCGGTTTCTGCCCGAGCTGTGGGGCGCGGCGGATGGCCGAAAGTGCCGCCTTGCTGGTTGATGAAGTACTGCCTGAACAACCCATGCGTCAGTGGGTGTTGAGCTTCCCGTTTCAGCTGCGTTTCCTGTTTGGGGTCGTTTGCGGGAAGGGGCGGAATCCTACGCTAAGGCTTTGGCCAGCGATATTCTCCGGTGAGATTGATGTGTTCCCAGGGGATAGGAGAAGTCGCTTGATATCTAGTATGACGTCTGTCGCACCTGCTTGATCGCGGCCGCGATAGCTAGATCGCGTTGCTCCTCTTCTCCATCCGCGTTCCAAGCTGCGGAAAGGCACCCATAAGCGTACGCCTGGTCGAGCAGGCGACGCGGATCGACGTCCAGCGCACGAGAGAATGCGTCCGCCATCTGTGCAATGCGTCTAGGATCGAGACAAAGGTCGTCTCTGTCAGCCGGATCGTAGAACATATTGGCGGCGCCAAAGCCCACTTCACCGACCAGACCGACGGGATCTATCACCAGCCAGCCGCGACTGGAGAACATGATGTTTTCATGATGCAGATCGCCATGTAGCCCACGCAGTTCCGAGGCATTGCTCATCATTTGATCGGCTATAATCGCCGCGTGGACGTAGTCAGTTTGACAACCTGCGTTTTGATCATCGCGCGCCCGCTGAAACAAAGCTGCAAAGCGATCCCGGATCGGGAGAAGGGCAGAAGGCAGGGGTTCCTCAGATGCGGCATACAGCTTCGCCATTAGTTCCGCTGCAATTTCGGTCGCCTGGTAGTCGCCGTGCTCGGCAACGATGTGAGAGAGCATTCGCTCCCCGGCATATTCGAGCAACATCAGATTGTTCTCACGACCGAGCAACCGGACTGCTCCCCTCCCATTGCGCCATACCAGATAGTCGGCCCCGCGCAGTTCATCAGCAATGTCTTCTATAGGTTTCAATCCCTTGACGATTGCAGGAGTCCCGTCTGGCAATGAAACTTTCCAAACGAGGCTGGAAAAGGTGTCCGCAATGAGAACAGGTTGCGAAACGTGCCAATGAGCAGGAAAAACAGGCGGCATGAACATCAACCCCAAGTCAGAGGGTCCAATCGCAGATAGAAGGCAAGGCGTTCGCGGTCGGGGGCTTCGATCCCCAATACATTGAATAGGACAGCGAAGGCGCGCTCTGCTTCATCTGGCGCTGCCCAGTTCTCTTCGGCGTTAGCAATCATGAGTGCCAAATCGGCATAGCGATCTGCTGTTCCGAGCCGCCCAAGGTCGATCAGACCCGTGCATTGAAGAGTTTTAGGGTCCACCATGAAGTTCGGCATGCAGGGATCACCATGGCAAACAACCATATCGGTGCGCTCTTGGTCGAGCCGCACCGGTAGCTCTCGTTCGACACGAGCCAAAAGATCGAGCTGCGGCGTACTCTTGTCCTCGTCCGGTAAGAAGTCGGGATTGACGGCATTGCGGGACACCACATCAACGGCGCGTCCGAACATTCGCGACAGCCTGCGCTCAAACGGACATTGATCAACCGATAGGCTGTGAACAGCGCCAAGTTGCTGCCCCATTGACGGCCACGCTTTGAGCAAATCCGCTCCAGACAGATCAGCCGCCGGTACTCCCGGAATTGCCGTTATCACCAAGCATGCACCCTCCTGTTCCTCCTGCCAGTTGATGACCTCGGGGCAAGCCACACCTCGACCTTTGAGCCAAATGAGGCGGTCACGCTCTCCAGCGAGCTCACCGCGGCGGGAAGCAGGTGCGATTTTCGCGAAGGCATGCCCGTCACCACGTCGAAAAACAAAATCACCAGATTCTCCGCCTCTGACAGGCAACCAGTCAGAATGCGATTCACCAAAAAAAATATTAGTTCGATTCAATGGAGGTTCCTTCAGTTTTCTGATGAAGCGCGAATATAGAGAAATATCCCGAATGTGCAGTTAACGAATTCTTGCGGTTTCTTTCAGCGCCGCCAATACCGCCAGCCCGTCGCGCAAGGGGCGCGGCTCGTGTGTGCGGATGAAGTCAGCTCCACCTGCGGCGGCGGCAAGCTCTGCAGCGAGTGTCGCGGCCCCGACATCCCCCGGACCACGGCCTGTGAGCGCGCGCAGAAAGGATTTGCGCGAAACAGACAGAAGCACCGGCAAATCGAAGCGCAGCCGCAATTCATCGAACCGCGCCAGCACCGAGAGCGAGGTTTCGGGAGCAGCCCCCAGAAAAAACCCCATGCCGGGATCAAGGACAAGGCGGTTGCGTTTGATACCGGCACCCGTCAGCGCCGCGATGCGCGCGTCAAAGAACGCCGCAATGTGATCCATGATGTCGCCAGCGGGTGCCTCGCGCCGATCTGCCTGCCCGTCTTGCACCGAATGCATAACGACGAGTTTGGCAGATGATTTCGCCAATTGCGGATAGAACGCAGCGTCTGGAAAACCGCGAATATCATTGAGATAGGCCACACCACGCGACAAGGCATAGGCTTGCGTCGCGGGTTGATAACTGTCGAGCGAGACGGGAATGCCATCTGCCTTGAGCGCGTCCAGCACCGGCGCGATACGCGCGATTTCTGTGTCGGACGAAACAGGCGCGGCGTCGGGATTGCTGGATGCCGGACCGAGGTCGATCACATCTGCCCCCTCGGCCATCAGCTTACGCGCCTGCGCAATGGCTGCGTCTGGCGCCAGATACCGGCCTCCATCGGAGAAACTGTCCGAGGTTATGTTGACGATGCCGAAAATGATGAGCGATTTATTCATGGGGGCTTCTATAATAATAATAATCGAGCATGAGTATCATACGGATGCTCGGGTCGAAAGGGAATCCCCAGGCGAGTAACCTGTTTGCGGTGATCCATTAGCTGCAGGAGCAGAAGAGCATACATCTGGAAGCAAAGCCAGGAAAGCGGCCTATGGAGCTGTGCGGCAGCGCTCAGTAGGCAATTTTTCAAAATATTGTTAAGCCTTTTCTGAGCATGGTATTTTTCATGGTATTACCAATTAGCAGGAAAATAAGCCATTGAATATAAAAGATAAAAATGTCTTGTTTACAATAGAGTGGGGGGGGTCAGCCTGCCGCCTTGGGCCGGGTGATGTCGTACTTGCCCGCCGCGAACTCGGTTACCGTCCAGCCCAGCGCGACCAGCTCCGGCAACGCCTCGCGCACCCGCTGGCGGCGCTTGCGCATGGTCGAACCACTGGCCTCTGACGGCCAGACATAGCCGCACAAGGTATCTATGGAAGCCTTGCCGGTTTTGCCGGGGTCGATCCAGCCACACAGCCGCTGGTGCAGCAGGCGGGCGGTTTCGCTGTCCAGCGCCCGCACCTCGTCCATGCTGATGCGCACATGCTGGCCGCCACCCATGACGGCCTGCGCGATCAAGGGGTTCAGGGCCACGTACAGGCGCCCGTCCGCCTCGTCGCTGGCGTACTCCGACAGCAGCCGAAACCCCTGCCGCTTGCGGCCATTCTGGGCGATGATGGATACCTTCCAAAGGCGCTCGATGCAGTCCTGTATGTGCTTGAGCGCCCCACCACTATCGACCTCTGCCCCGATTTCCTTTGCCAGCGCCCGATAGCTACCTTTGACCACCATGGCATCAGCGGTGACGGCCTCCCACTTGGGTTCCAGGAACAGCCGGAGCTGCCGTCCGCCTTCGGTCTTGGGTTCCGGGCCAAGCACTAGGCCATTAGGCCCAGCCATGGCCACCAGCCCTTGCAGGATGCGCAGATCATCAGCGCCCAGCGGCTCCGGGCCGCTGAACTCGATCCGCTTGCCGTCGCCGTAGTCATACGTCACGTCCAGCTTGCTGCGCTTGCGCTCGCCCCGCTTGAGGGCACGGAACAGGCCGGGGGCCAGACAGTGCGCCGGGTCGTGCCGGACGTGGCTGAGGCTGTGCTTGTTCTTAGGCTTCACCACGGGGCACCCCCTTGCTCTTGCGCTGCCTCTCCAGCACGGCGGGCTTGAGCACCCCGCCGTCATGCCGCCTGAACCACCGATCAGCGAACGGTGCGCCATAGTTGGCCTTGCTCACACCGAAGCGGACGAAGAACCGGCGCTGGTCGTCGTCCACACCCCATTCCTCGGCCTCGGCGCTGGTCATGCTCGACAGGTAGGACTGCCAGCGGATGTTATCGACCAGTACCGAGCTGCCCCGGCTGGCCTGCTGCTGGTCGCCTGCGCCCATCATGGCCGCGCCCTTGCTGGCATGGTGCAGGAACACGATAGAGCACCCGGTATCGGCGGCGATGGCCTCCATGCGACCGATGACCTGGGCCATGGGGCCGCTGGCGTTTTCTTCCTCGATGTGGAACCGGCGCAGCGTGTCCAGCACCATCAGGCGGCGGCCCTCGGCGGCGCGCTTGAGGCCGTCGAACCACTCCGGGGCCATGATGTTGGGCAGGCTGCCGATCAGCGGCTGGATCAGCAGGCCGTCAGCCACGGCTTGCCGTTCCTCGGCGCTGAGGTGCGCCCCAAGGGCGTGCAGGCGGTGATGAATGGCGGTGGGCGGGTCTTCGGCGGGCAGGTAGATCACCGGGCCGGTGGGCAGTTCGCCCACCTCCAGCAGATCCGGCCCGCCTGCAATCTGTGCGGCCAGTTGCAGGGCCAGCATGGATTTACCGGCACCACCGGGCGACACCAGCGCCCCGACCGTACCGGCCACCATGTTGGGCAAAACGTAGTCCAGCGGTGGCGGCGCTGCTGCGAACGCCTCCAGAATATTGATAGGCTTATGGGTAGCCAT